>JAJUIU010000038.1 GCA_029267445.1 Rhodospirillaceae bacterium | reverse complement strand
TGCGCCTACGCTGTCGACGCCTGCCGTGCCGCCCGCCCGGCCCTGGACGACGACGCCACCGGCCGCGTCCGCTGCATCCGGGTTAACGAGATCGGGGAGACCCTCAAGCTGCACGAGGGGCTGTCCGGCAAGGCCTTGCGCCACCGCACCATCGCGCTCTTGGAACAGGTGGGCATCCCCGCACCGGAAACGCGCCTGTCCGCCTTCCCGCACCAACTCTCCGGCGGAATGAACCAGCGCGTGATGATCGCCATGGCCATCGCCTGCAATCCGCGCCTGCTGATCGCGGACGAGCCGACGACGGCGCTGGACGTGACGATCCAGAAGCAGATCCTGGACCTGCTCCGCGACCTCCAGCGCCAGAAGGGCATGGGCCTGATCCTGATCACCCACGACATGGGCGTGGTGGCTGAGGTGGCGCACCGGGTCACCGTCATGTACGCCGGGCAGGTGGTGGAAACGCGGTCGGCCGACGACCTGTTCGCCAATCCGCGCCACCCCTACACCCGCGCGCTGCTGGACGCCCTGCCGGAACGGGCGGCGGGCAAGCGGCGCCTGCCCACCATCCCCGGCGTCGTCCCCGGCCTGTTCGACCGGCCGGCGGGCTGCCTGTTCAACCCGCGCTGCGCCTACGCTGTCGACGCCTGCCGTGCCGCCCGCCCGGCCCTGGACGACGACGCCACCGGCCGCGTCCGCTGCATCCGGGTTAACGAGATCGGGGAGGCGGCGTGATGTCGGCATCACCCGGAACCACTTCCGCCGAAGCCCCCGTCGTGCTCGAAGCGCGCGACCTGAAGCGCCACTACACCGTCAAGCGCGGCTGGTTCGGCAAGGCCACGGTCAAGGCGCTGGACGGCGCCAGCTTCACCGTGCGCGCCGGCCGCACCCTGGCCGTGGTGGGGGAGAGCGGCTGCGGCAAGTCCACGCTCGCCCGCGTGCTGACCATGATCGAGCCGCCCACGGGGGGCGAGCTGATGTTCGACGGCACGGACGTCGCCCATGCCGACGCCGCCACGCGCAAGGCCCGGCGCCCGACCGTGCAGATGGTGTTCCAGAACCCCTACGGCTCCCTCAACCCGCGCCAGAAGGTCGGCGCCATCCTGGCGGAGCCGCTGCTGATCAACACGGACCTGTCCCCGGCGGAGCGGCGGGAGAAGGCGCTGGCGATGATGGCCAAGGTCGGGCTGCGGCCGGAGCTTGCCGACCGCTACCCGCACATGTTCTCCGGCGGTCAGCGCCAGCGCATCGCCATCGCCCGGGCGCTCATGCTGAACCCGCGCGTGGTGGTGGCGGATGAGCCCGTATCCGCCCTCGACGTCTCGGTCCAGGCGCAGGTGCTGAACCTTCTGCTGGATCTGCAGGAGGAGTTCGGCCTCGCCTACGTCTTCATCAGCCACGACCTCTCGGTCGTCCGCCACATCGCGGACGAGGTCATGGTCATGTATCTGGGCAAGCCGGTGGAGCACGGCCCCAAGGACCTCATCTTCAGCCGCCCGCGCCACCCCTACACCCGCGCCCTGCTGGCCGCCATGCCGCGCCTGCACCGGGGGGAGGCGGCCCCCCCGCCGCTGAAGGGGGAGCTCCCGAGTCCCCTCAACCCGCCGTCCGGCTGCGCCTTCCACAAGCGCTGCCCCATGGCGCAGCCCCGCTGTTCGGCCGAAATCCCGCTCCCCCGCGCCGTCGACGGCCGCCTCGTCGCCTGCCATTTCGCGGAGGAGGCGGCCTGACCGGCCGTCAGGTGGCGCACTGAAACATTCGAAACCAAATTGAAATTTGCGTGGCACACGCGGCCGGTATAAGGGGCCTGGACGACCGCCCGTAAGCTTGGTGCCCCTTATGCCCGATGTGATCCTGCCCGCCGCGCCCGCCGACGTCCGTCCGGCTGCCCGCGCCACCCATGACCTCTACGGTCCCGTCCACAAGGGGATCCGCTTCGCCCTGACCCAGCTACTGGTGCGGCTCGGCTCGACCGACTTCGCCGATGCAGAGGCGGCGGCCCTCATGGTCATCGCCGTGCGGGCGCAACTCGCCCTCTCGGCCAGCCACATGGCCCATGAGGAGGCGCACATCCACATCCCGCTGCGCGCCCGCTCGGCCGCCGCCTGCGTGATGGTGGACTATCAGCACGACCATCACCGCCAGCGCTTCGTGGAGCTAGAGGCGCTGCTGGCCCGGATGGAGACGGCACCCGCCGCCGCGCGCCCGGCCCTTGGCCGCGACCTCTACCTCGCCTTCTCCCTCTTCGTGTCGGAGGACCTCCAGCACATGCACGAGGAGGAGACGGTGACCCTGCCGCTGCTCCAGCGTCTGTTCACCGACGCCGAGCTGATGGCCATGGAGCAGGCGATCGTCAGCGCCATCCCCGGCCCGGAGATGATCACCTGGATGCGGGTGATGCTGCCGGCCATGTCACGGCCGGAGCGCGGGCTGATGCTGGCCCACATGCGCGCCGACGCGCCGGAGGCGGCGTACGAGGCCGTGCTGCTGCACGCCGCCCGGCCGACCCTGACCGACGCCGACTGGTCGGACCTGATGGACCGTCTGGCGGCCTGAAGCCCCCGGAGCGCCTTCCCGCCTCGCCTCAGCCGGCCTTCTTTCGGGTGGACAGCCGGCCGGCGAGGTTGCGGATGTACTTGCTGTCCTGCCGGGTGAACTCGCCCGCCGCGATGTCGGCCTTCAGGTCCAGTAGCTCGCGCCGCGTCTCCTCCGACAGGCTGTACTCCGCCAGCATGCGGTCGATCAGCGCGGCGTCCGCCGCGTCGTCCTCGGACGGCATGAACTCGGCCGGTGGTGCGGGCTCGCGCCAGCTCGCCTCCTCCTCGTCCGGTTCGGCGGGAGCGGTTCCGGGGGCGGGGATCAGCAGCGCGTCCCAGCTGATACCGGCATCCTGCATCCGGGCGTGCACCGTGCGCGCGTTCGCCAGCACCTTGGCGTCGTCGGGGTCGCCGAAGCTGTCCAGCAGGGCGATGAAGCTCTCGCGGTCCATGAAGGGCATGGCGCCCGGCCTCCCTCTTCTCGTTTTCTCCTGCCCATAGGTAAGAAGGCCGCGCGCCGTTGCAACGGGCGGGGGTGCCCGCTTAGGATCGCGCCCGACCGGACCCGCAGCCCTGGAAAGCCCGCCCATGCCCTCCTTCGACATCGTCTCCAAGACCGAGCTGGCCGAGGTGCAGAACGCGATCGACGGCGTCCTTCGCGAGATCCAGAACCGCTTCGATTTCAAAGGGTCGAAGTCCACGATCGAGCGCAAGGAGAACGAGATCACCATCCTGACCGAGGACAAGGTGAAGCTCGCCCAGCTCCAGGAGATGATCAAAGGCTACTTCGTGCGCCGCAAGCTCGACCCCGGCGCGCTGGATTGGGGCAAGGAGGAGGGGGCCGCCGGCGGCAACCTGCGCCAGGTCGTCAAGGTCAAGCAGGGGATCGAGCAGGAGCTCGCGAAGAAGATCGTCAAGGCCATCAAGGACAGCAAGATGAAGGTCCAGGCCGCAATCCAGGGCGACGAGCTGCGCGTCACCGGCAAAAAGATCGACGACCTCCAGGCCTGCATCGCCCTGGTCAAGGGCCTGAAGATCGAACAGCCGCTCCAGTACGTGAACTTCCGCGACTGACCGGCAGCGCCCCGGTCCACCCCTCACCCGGTTCGCTGGCGCTCACCACCCTCTCCCGCAAGGGGAGAGGGTTTACCGGCGCCGCAGCTTCATCTGAAATCAGCCCGCCGCGTCAGAACCGTGCCGTCACCAAGTTCCCCCTCTCCCCTTGCGGGAGAGGGTCCCGAGCGGAGCGAGGGGGGTGAGGGGTGACGACTCCAGCCATTTACCGCGCTGATGGCTCCACTCGCCCTTCACCCTGAGCCTGTCGTCGCTTTAGCGGACGCCGAAGGCGACTAGGGCGAGGGGCGACGGGCGGAACCGCTCACCCCGCCAGCCCCGGCACCAGCTCGCGCCCGGCCCTGATCTCCATGCTGCTGCCCTCGAAGTCCCGGCCGACCGGCTCGAACCGGCCGCCCAGGTGGCGCGCCAGGAACGCCTCCGTCAGGGCCCGCCAGGCCACCTGGTTCGCCGGGCGGACGAAGCCATGCCCTTCGTCCGGGAACACGGCATAGACGACCGGCAGGCCTTTCGCCCGCGCCGCCTCCACCACCTGCTGGCTCTCGGACGGCTTCACGCGGGGGTCGTTCGCCCCATGACCCAGCAGCAGCGGTGCCGTCATCCGCCCCACATGGGTGAGGGGGGAGCGCGCCTCCAGGAACGCCCGGCCCTCCGGCGTCGTCGGATCGCCGCCGATGCGCCGGTGCCAGATGTTCGCGTTCGGCCGCCAGTAGGGGGGCAGGGTGTCCAGGAAGGTGGTCAGGTTCGCCATGGCGACCGACGCGATGCCGCAGGCGAACACGCCCGGCGTCATGGTCAGGCCCGCCAGCGTGGCGTAGCCGCCATAGCTCGCCCCCATGATCGCCACCTTCGCCCGGTCGGCGATCCCCTCCCGCACGGCCCAGTCCACCGCGTCGACCAGGTCGTCCTGCATCTTCGCCCCCCACTCCCCGTAGGCGGCGGTGAGGAACCGTTTGCCGAAGCCGGTGGACCCCCGGAAGTTCACCGACAGCACGGCGTAGCCCCGGTTCGCCAGCCACTGGTGGGTGGGCGACAGGCCCCAGGCGTCGCGGCTGTGCGGCCCCCCGTGCACCACCAGCACCAGCGGGGTGGGCCCGGTCGCATCCATCGGCCGCGACAGGTAACTGACCAGGTCCAGCCCGTCCCGGCTGCGGATGGTCACCGTCTCCATCGGCACCAGCGGCAGCCCGTCCAGCCTGTCATGGCTGGCGAACAGGTACGTCGCCCGCCGGGCGGCGCGGTCGTACAGCCGGAACCGCGCCGGCCCGTCATCGTCGTTGAACCAGACCAGCGCCCGCGTCCCGTCCGCCGACCAGCTCGTGAAGTCGATGTCGCCCCTGTCCACCGTGCCCAGGTAGGCGAGGTCGTCGGCGAAACGTCGGTCCAGTGCCGTCCAGCGCGGCCGTCCGGGGTTCGACCGCCAGCCCAGTGGGGTCAGCGTCACCGGGTCGAACGCGGCCCCCGACACGTCCGCCGCCGGGTCCTGGCCCAGCACCCGCACGGTCCCGTCCGTATCCTGCGCGGTCAGGGCCGCTTTGTCCCGGCCCCGGCTGTCGATCCAGTACAGCGTCCGCCCGTCGTCGGCGAACAGCAGCGGCGTGGTCGTCTCCATGTCCTCGAAGTCCGCACCCCCGGCGGGTGTGCGCGTCCCGTCCGGCCCGATGGCGACATACTCGACGCCCGCGTCCGCCCGCCGCCGCATGGCGAGGCGCACGCGCAAGTCCCGGTCCGCCCAGAAGTTCACGAACCCGTCATTCTCGAACACCAGTTCCGCCGCACCGGTGCGGAGGTCCACGCGCCACCCGTCAAAGAAGCGGCGGTCCCGCCCGTTGTGGCTGACCAGCACCTGGTCCGGATGGCGGGGGCTGACGCCGACTAGGCCCGCCCGCACGCCCTTCTCCGGCGTCAGCGCCACCACGCGTCCGTCCTCCAGCCGGATCGCCGACAGCCGCGTGTTCTCGTCCCCGTCGCCGTCGCTGCCGAAGATGATGGCGGCCCCGTCGGCGCTCCAGGCGGGCGGTGTCAGCCGCGTCACGCCCCGGCCGGACAGGCGCGTCAGCGGGCGCGCGTCGGCCGGCGTGTCCACACCGGCGGTCCACAGGTTGCGCGCGCCATTGTGCTGGGCCAGCCACAGCAGTCGCCGCCCGTCGGGGCTGAGGCGCGGCAGCTCCCGGTCGGCGGGCGCGAACAGCACCCGCCGGGGGATCAGGGGGGCATGGGCCGACGCCGGCGCGGATGCGGGGCCGATGAAGGGCAGGGCGCCCGCCGCCGCCCCGGCCAGCAGCACCCTCCGCCGTGCGATCCCCGTCATCGTTCCGTCCCGCGCCCGATCATCGGCGAAGCAGACAGCGGCGCGCCGGCGCGGTCAATCACCCGTTCCGGCGCAGGCTCAGGCCCAGGGCCGCCTCGATCGTCCGCCGCAGGCGGTTGGGGTGGACCGGTTTGTGCACCAGGGTCAGACGGGCCTCGCGCGCCGTCGTCTCGATCTCCGGATGCGTGTCCCCGGTCAGCAGCAATGCCGGCACGGCATCGCCGTACGCGGCCCGGATCTCCGAAGCGAGGGTGGGCCCTTGCTCCGTTCCGGGCAGCCGCAGGTCGGTCAGCAGGATGTCCGGCGCCCGGTCCAGCGTGCGCAGCTTCGCCAGCAGTTCCGCCGCAGTGGGGGCCAGCACGGCCTCGCACCCCCAGTCCCGCAGCATCGCCTCCAGCGCGGCCAGCTGCAGCCTGTCATCTTCCGCCACGGCCACCAGCGGGCGCGGCGCCGGGGGCAGCACCGGTTCCGGTCGCGCAGGTGCCGCCGTCCGGGCCGGCCGGTTCGGGACCGGCACTTCGATCCAGAAGCAGGAGCCATGGCCGGGGCGGGACCGCAGCCCGACGGGATGGCCCAGCAGCTGGCCGGTGCGCTTCACGATCGACAAGCCAAGGCCCAGGCCCTGGCGCCTATCGCGTGGCCCCTCGTTCAGCTGGATGAACTCCTGGAAGATCTCCTGCCGCTTGTCCTCGGGGATACCGGGTCCGGTGTCCCAGACCTCGATGCGCATCGCCCCGTCCACGTTCCGGGCCCCCAGCAGCACCTTGCCCGTCGCCGTGTGCCGCAACGCGTTGCCGATCAGGTTCCGCAGCATGCGATCCAGCATCACCGGGTCCGTCCGCACCGTGGCGGAACTGTCCACGAATCGCAGCCGCAGGCCCTTTTCCGCCGCCTGGGGCTCGAACTCCTCCGTCAGGCGGCGCAGCAGGCGCCCCAGCGGCACATCCTCCGGACTCGGCGTCACCGTGCCGGATTCCAGGGCGGAGATTTCCAGCAGCGTGTTCAGAAGCTGCTCCCCGCTTTCCAGCGCCTCGCCCAGTTTGCGGGCCAGATCGCGCTGGTCGTCCGCTGTCAGCTTCATTTCCAGCAGGTGCAGGAACAGGTGCATCGCCTGGAAGGGTTGGCGCAGATCGTGGCTCGCGGCCGCCAGGAACCGCGACTTGGCCTGATTGGCGCGCTCCGCCTCCGCCCGCGCGGCCTCCAGTTCGGCGCGCTGCCGTTCCTGCACCGTGACGTTGATCCCCACCCCGGTGATCCCGATGATGGCGCCGGCGGCGTCGCGCGTCGGTACCAGCGTCAGGTCGTAGAATCGGGGCTCGGCCTCGCCCAGCACGTGGATGCGGACCGCCTCGCGGGCGGGCGCCCCCGTGGTCAGCACGCGCCGCTTCAGCGCGGTCAGGGGGGCCGCCGTCTCCGGCGTCAGCATCTCATGGTCGAACTTGCCGACCATCGACTGCCGGACCGGGTCGGCATTGATGTTGTGCAGCCAGACGTAACGCAGGTCCCGATCCTGGGCGTAGATCACGATCGGGCTGTGGCTCGCCGCCTGGGCGAGGGCCACTTCGATGGCCCGCAGGCGCGTGAGTTCGTCCGGGGTGTCCACCCCGCCGGGACCGGCTTCCTCCATTCGGTCCAAGGGCCTTTCAGCCATGGTGACGAGACCCCTGCCGCCAGCCGCCATACGTCCTCCCGTGGCTCGACATCCCGGATATGCCCTTCATGGTATGGTTGTCGGCCAAAGCAATTCCTTATGTAAGCCAGACCAAAGGAATAGTCGCAAAGACTCGCACTGCTCGCGGTCGGGGGCGAAGGACTCGTCGAGATAATCCTTGTCGGTCCAATGACGATCCGGCGGTCCTGGTCTTCGCGGCCCCACCCCGTCCGGTATGGGCGGATCGCGGTGGGGTGGCTCCCCCATCTTGCTGCCAGTCCGTCCCCATCATGCGGCGTTGCGACCGCCGCCGGGGGTGACCATATGCGGTCCGAGAGGAGGCCGCCTTGGACATGAATCTGTCACCCGACCGCCCACCGACCGGTCCCGCGCCCGGCACCGGTTTCCCGTTCCAGCCCGTGGCCCTGAAGATCCTGGGCGACGCGGTGCTCGTCTCCACGTTGATCCGCGCCGTCGATCTGCCGCCGGAAACGGCGGTGAACGCCATGATCCTCGGCCTCGTCATCGGCGTCTTCGCCAGCAGCGCGTCCGGTCTGATGCTGCTGCGCGCGGGCCAGCGGGAGCTTTGGGAGGTCGTCACCGTGGCCAGCCTGGGCGCCATGGCCGTGCTGCTGGTGCTGCACGGCGCCGTCCTGGTGGCCGCCGTGCTGGGCGCGCTCGCCTGGCACCGCTGGCGCCGGGTGGAGCAGACCGCTTCGGCCGGGCGCTGACGCCGGCGCCTCAGCCCCACAGCGCCGGGGCGGGCGGGAACACGGTCCCGCCCTCGTACCGCATCCCGTCCGGCCGGTCGCGGGCCAGCAGCAGCGGCCCGTCCAGGTCCACGAACCGCGCCCCCTGGGCCAGCAGGAAGGCCGGCGCCATGGCCAGCGATGTCGCCACCATGCAGCCGACCATGATGTCCAGGCCCGCCGCGGCGCAGGCCTCCCTCATCTCCAGCGCCTCGGTCAGGCCGCCCGTCTTGTCCAGCTTGATGTTGACCACGCTGTACTTGCCCCGGATCCGCTCCAGGCTGTCGATCCCGTGCACGCTCTCGTCCGCCCCAAGCGGCACCGGGCTCGCGAATCCCAGCAGCGCGTCGTCGGCCGCCGCCGGCAGCGGCTGCTCGATCATCTCCACACCCAGCTCCGCGAACGCCGGCGCCAGCCGCTTCAGATCGTCCAGGCTCCAGCCCTCGTTCGCGTCCACGATCAGCCGGGCCTGGGGCGCTCCTTGCCGCACCGCGCGCACCCGCTCCAGGTCGGCCCCGTCCCCCGCCAGCTTCAGCTTCAGCACCGGCCGCCCGCAGGTGCTGGCCGCCACGCCCATCCTCTCCGGCGCATCGATCGACAGGGTGTAGCAGGTGGTGACCGGCCCCGGTGCGGCGTCCAGCCCGACCGACTGCCAGACGGGCACGCCGGTCAGCTTCGCCTCCAGGTCCCACAGGGCGCAGTCCAGCGCGTTGCGCGCGGCGCCCGGCGGCAGGGTGCTGGCCAGGGCGAAGCGGTCGATGCCGCCGGTCGCGATGCGGGGGGCCAGGGCCCGGATCGCGTCCGCCACGCCCTCCACCGTCTCGCCATAGCGGGCGTAGGGCACGCATTCGCCCCGCCCGACCACGCCGCCGTCGTCGATCTCCGCCACCACCACCACGGCCTCGGTCTTCGATCCCCGGCTGATGCGGAACTCGCCCGCGATGGGGAACCGCTCGACCGTGACCCGCAGGTCCCGCTTAACGGACGAGGGCATCGGCCTCGATCTCCTCCAGGATGTCGACCAGCGGTTCCACGCCCGTGCGCACCGGGTCCACCGCCGGCATGCCGAAGCGCTCCTCCGTCTCCAGCAGCAGGCGCGTGGCCGCGTCGTCCGACAGGGCGGAGGTGTTGAAGGCGAATCCGATCACCTTCGCGCGCGGGTTGGTCACCCGGGCCGCCGCCTCGTGCGCCGCGATGCAGTCGGCGAGGTCGGGCAGGGGCCGCCCCGGCAGGCCGCGCATGTGCGGGCGGCTGGGCTCGTGGCACATCACCATGGCGTCCGGCTGGCTGCCGTGGACCAGCGCCAGCGTCACGCCGGCATAGCTCGGGTGCAGCACGCTCGCCTGCCCCTCCACCACGTCCCAGTGGTCGGCCTCGTTCTCCGGGCACAGCCATTCGACCGCCCCGGCCACGAAATCGCTGACCACCGCGTCGACCGACACGCCGGTCCCGGCGATCAGGATGCCGGTCTGGCCCGTGGCGCGGAAGCTGGCCTTCATGCCCCGCGCCGTCATCTCCCGCTCCAGCGCCAGGGCCGTGTACATCTTGCCGATGGAACAGTCGGTCCCCACCGCCAGCACCCTGAGGCCGGCCCGCTTGGCCCCGGTGGCGATGGCGAAGTCGCGGTCCGGGTGGCGCACGTCGAACAGGTGGCGGCCGTGCTTCGCCGCCGCGTCGCGCACCGCCGGCAGGGACGTCAGCCGCTGGTGCAGCCCCGACGCCAGGTCCATGCCCGCCGCCAGCGCCTCCAGCAGCACCGGCTCCCAGTGCGGCGCGATGGTCCCGCCCCGGTTGGCGACGCCGACCACCATGGTCCGCGCCCCGCGCGCCACGGCTTGCGCGATGGTCATGTCCGGCAGCCCCAGGTCCGGCGTGCAGCCCGGCAGCCGCAGCTGCCCCAGGCAGTTCCCCGGCCGCCAGTAGGCGATGCCGGCGGCCGTCTTGGCGGCCAGGTCGTCGGTCACGTCGCCCAGGAACAGCAGGTAGGGTGCGGCGATCTGCATGGGGCCTCCAGGGGGCGTATCGGGCGGGCGTATCGGGCGGGCGTCTCGGGCTGTCGTCACTCTACGGTCGCGTCTCCGACCCGACAACCGCGCCCGACGCCGTCCGGTCATGATGGCGCGGTGTGGCCGCCGGGTGTTGAGGAAACGTCTCCGCGTCCACACATTAGCGGCAGTCACGGGCGCCTTCCGGCGCCGCCGCATCGGGGACGCGCATGACCATCAGCACCGGTGCCACCGGCCCGGACATCCGCCAGGAGGTGACGCTCGCCTACGCCGCCGTCCTCGGCGACCCCTGGCGCCTCGTCCGGTTCGCCGGGCTCCCGTTCCTGGCGGGCGTGGGCCTCTTCCTCTGGCTCTTCTGGTCCAACCCGTCGCCCGACGCCGCGACCATGCAGCAGGACCCGGGCGCCATGAGCCGCTGGGTCGCTTCCAACAGCGGCTACCTCATCGTCGGCTCTCTGCTGATGCTGTGGGGCTACGCGCGGTTCCTGGTCCGCTGGTACCGCTGGACGGCGCTCGGCGACGACGACGCCACCCTGATCGACCCCGGCCTCGGCCGGCGGGAGCTGCGCACCATCGGCTGGACCATCGTCGTCGGCCTCGCCACCATCCCCGCCTTCATGCTGCTCAGCCTGCTGGCCGCCGCCCTCGCGCTGATCGGCGCGGTCGCCTTCGGCATCGCCGGGGCGGGGGAGTTCGGGGCCAATGTCGGCGGCCAGCTCGGCAGCCTGCTGGGCTTCTTCCTGGTCTGCTACATGGTGGCCCGGCTCAGCCCCGGCGTGGTGCCGGTGGCGCTGGACACGGGCTCGGCACTCGCCCGCTCCTGGCGGGAAACGGTCCCCGTCGCCACCGTGTCGGCGATGATCCTGTGGCTGATCGCCCTGCCGTCGAACCTGCTCAGCGTCGTCGGCGCGCTCACCGGCGGCATCGTGGCGGACGCGACGGGCCTGATCGGCATCCCCGTCACCTTCATCGTCTACGCGGCCAGCGCCATCTTCACCGCCCGCCTCTGGCAGGCGACCCTGGCGCCGAACCAGGTGCCCTCCGTCGATACGGACGTGGAGGTCTGACGGCTCAGCGTCCCGGGAACGGCACCGTCAGGGTGGTGCAGGGCTGCGGCCTGTCGATCCGGGCGATGCTGCCGTCCGGCCAGCGCACCTCCACCCGGTCCACATGTTTCAGGTCGCCCAGCCCGAAATGCGCGACCGGCTCCATCTGGCAGAGATAGCCGGAGCCCGCGCAGATCGCCCGCACCTGGGTGCGCCCGCCGGCCGTCAGCCGCACGATGGCGCCGCGCGCCGGCGCGCCCGCCGCCGTCAGCGGCCGCACCCGCAGCCAGCCATGCCCGCGCGGCTCGGCGATGTAGAGCGACAGGGGCTGCGGGTGGTCCTCGCCATGGCTGACGATCAGCTCCAGCTGCCCGTCCCCGTCCAGGTCGGCCACGGCGGCCCCGGTGCCCAGCCCGTCCGGCTCGGCCGCGTCGCCGATCTCGATCTGCTGCCAGCGCTCGTCCCGCCAGCCGAACAGCCGGTTCGGCTCGCCCAGGTTGTTGAACAGGATCTCCTCGTAGCCGTCATTGTCGAAGTCGGCCACGATCACCGTCCGCACGGCCGACGGCAGGGCGAGGTCCGGCGGCGCGATGTCGCGGAACCCGCCGCCCGGCCGCTGCTGGTAAAGCCTGTGCGGCCCCTTCCAGTTGCCCAGCACCAGATCCAGCAGCCCGTCGCCGTCAGCGTCGATGGTGGACACCCCGCGCGCGCTGTTCAGCGGGTCCGTCAGGCCCCATTCCTCGCCCATCTCCTCGAATCCGCCGTCGCCCTCGTTGCGGAACAGGATGTTGGGGCCCTTCTCGCAGCCGACGAACACGTCCGGCAGGTCGCCGATCAGCGGGGCCGCCAGCAGGGACCGCGCGTCGAGCACCGCGTCCAGCCCGGCCTCCTCGGCGAAGTCGGCCAGCCGCCCGCGCTCGTCCAGCTCATACAGGCGCAGCGGCCCGCCCAGGTTCGCCACCAGCACGCCGTAGCGCCCGTCGCCCGCCCGGTCGATCACCGCCACCGACCGGCCGGACCAGCGGTTCGCGGCGGCGGCACTCTCCGGCAGCGCCATCAGGTCGATCCAGCGGCTGCCGAAGCAGGCGAACAGGCGGTCCGAGACACCCTTCGGCCCGCTCGCCGTGTCGGTGTTCAGGATGTACAGCTCCTCCCGCCCGTCGCCGTCCACGTCCCCGCAGGCGACCCCCAGGGCCAGCCTGCCCGCGTCCTCCACCAGCGGGTCGGCCGCGTCCACCAGCCGCTCGCCGTCCCATTTCAGCACCCGGTTCGGGCCGTGGGCGGCTATCACCACCTCGTCCCGCCCGTCCCCGTCCACATCGGCGACGGCGATCCCGTAATGCAGCCGGGCGGGGTTCTTCGCGATCAGGTTCGGGCAGGCGATGAACATCGCGGTCTCTCGTCCCTCACGCGGGGTTGCGGCCCTCCCTGGATACCCCTCGCCGCCATCCCCGGCAAGCGGGGGAGGGGGTGGAGGTGGGGGCGCCTGCCGCCGCCGCATCCTTATCTAAACCCGTCACCCCGGCGAAAGCCGGGGCCCATCTGTCCGCTTGGCGCATGTGGAAAGCCATGGGTCCCGGCTTCCGCCGGGATGACTGCTTGGATCGGTCGAATGATCTTCCCGCCCCCGCCGCCCCCATCACCCCTCACCCCCCTCGCTCACGCTCGGGACCCTCTCCCGCAAGGGGAGAGGGGGAACGTGGCGCCGACATGGTTCTGCCTCAGCGGCATCGGGCGTCACAGGATCGGGCGCGGACAAAGTGAACCCTCTCCCCTTGCGGGAGAGGGTGGCGACCGGAGGGAGCCGGGTGAGGGGTAAGCCGCCCCCGCCGCTCCCGTCGCCCTCACCCTGAGCCTGTCGAAGGGCGAGGGCGGAGGCGCATCGGCACCCCGTCCACCTTGCATCCGAGTCACATCAAGGGCTTACGCGCGCCGCCGGACTCTGGAAAATGGAAATCGTCGTCCGCCCGAAATTCCCTCTTGCCGACCCCCCGACATCTGGTACCATCCTCCCTCGCCACGTCAACATGTGGTGTTAAAGACCTGGTTATCCACAGGTTATCAACAGGCTCGGGGCTGGGGAAAGCGGGGACAAGACGATGCGCGACGGCGACGTTTTCGAGGCGAAGCAGCCTCAGGGCGGGGATCTCCTGGGCTCCGTCCAGGTGCGCGGCCACAAGCAGGTGGTTGTGGATCGTTCGCGGGATGATCTGCTGACCGCGTTCGGCAAGGCCACGCTCGACGACCGCTATCTGCTGCCGGGTGAGTCCTACCAGGACCTGTTCGCCCGTGTCGCCGGCTACTATGCGGACGACGCCGCCCACGCCCAGCGCCTGTACGACTACATCTCGCGCCTCTGGTTCATGCCCTCCACGCCGGTGCTGTCCAACGGCGGCACCAAGCGCGGCCTGCCCATCTCCTGCTTCCTGAACGAGTCCTCCGACAGCCTGGAGGGCATCGTCGGCCTGTGGAACGAGAATGTCTGGCTGGCGGCCAAGGGCGGGGGCATCGGCTCCTACTGGGGCAACCTCCGCTCCATCGGGGAGAAGGTCAAGGGCAACGGCAAGACCTCGGGCGTCATCCCCTTCATCCGGGTGATGGACAGCCTCACCCTCGCCATCTCCCAGGGCAGCCTGCGTCGCGGCTCGGCGGCCTGCTACCTCCCGGTCTCCCATCCCGAGATCGAGGAGTTCATCGAGATGCGCCGTCCCACCGGCGGCGACCCGAACCGCAAGGCCCTCAACCTCCACCACGGCATCGCCATCCCCGACGCCTTCATGCGCGCGGTGGAGGAGGATGCGGAGTGGAAGCTGACCAGCCCGAAGGACGGCGCCACCATCCGTGTGGTGAAGGCGCGCGACCTCTGGATCCGCATCCTCACCGCGCGGGTGGAGACGGGCGAGCCGTACCTGCTCTTCATCGACCATGTGAACCGGGCCATCCCGGAGCATCACAAGCTGGCCGGCCTGAACGTGAAGATGTCCAACCTGTGCAGCGAGATCACGCTGCCCACGGGCCTGGACCCCTGGGGGCAGGAGCGCACGGCCGTCTGCTGCCTTAGCTCGCTGAACCTCGAATACTTCCTGGAGTGGCAGGACCACCCGACCTTCATCGAGGACACGCTGCGCTTCCTCGACAACGTGATGGACGATTTCATCAAGAACGCGCCGGACGAGATGGCCCGCGCCCGCTATTCGGCCGAGCGCGAGCGCTCGGTCGGCCTCGGCGTCATGGGCTTCCACAGCTTCCTGCAGTCCCAGGGCGTGCCGATCGAAAGCGTCATGGCCAAGGTCTGGAACAAGCGCATGTTCGCCCATGTGAAGCGCCAGGCGGACGCCGCCTCGGTCAAGCTGGCGGAGGAGCGGGGCCCGTGCCCGGACGCGGCGGAGTACGGCGTGATGGAGCGCTTCTCCAACAAGATCGCCATCGCGCCCACGGCCAGCATCTCCATCATCTGCGGCGGCTCCAGCCCCGGCATCGAGCCGTCGGCGGCCAACGCCTACACCCACAAGACCCTGTCCGGCAGCTTCAGCGTGCGCAACAAGCACCTGGAGACGGTGCTGGAGGGCTATGGCCGCAACGACGAGGACACCTGGTCCTCGATTACGCTCAACGGCGGCTCGGTCCAGCATCTGGATTTCCTGACCGACCTGGAGCGCGATGTGTTCAAGACCGCGTTCGAGCTGGACCAGCGCTGGCTGATCGACCTCGCCGCCGACCGCACGCCCTTCATCTGCCAGGCCCAGAGCCTCAACATCTTCCTGCCGGCCGACGTGCACAAGCGCGACCTGCACCAGATCCACTACCAGGCCTGGAAGAAGGGCGTGAAGTCCATGTACTACCTCCGCTCGCTCTCCGTGCAGCGCGCCGAGAGCGACGTGACCAAGGACCTCTCCATGCCCAAGACCAAAACCGCCGCCGCCGCACCGGCCGCGGGCGAGCCGAACAAGTACGAGGAGTGCCTGGCCTGTCAGTGAGGCCAGCACCGATCGCGTGACGCGAAGGCCGCCGGAGCGATCCGGCGGCTTTTTCACTTTCTTCGGTCATCCCGGCCGGAGCGCAGCGGAGAGAAGCCTGCCCCGGACCCGATCCGGGGGGACCTGTGGGAGGTATCTCCGCCTTCTCCGTGCCCTGCATCCACACCGTCCACAGGTCCCGGGGCAAGCCCGGGATGACGGAACGGAGATCGGCCCCATGAGGAGGCGCTGCGCCCGGACGCACACCGCACCCCTCCGTGCCCCTCAGCGGTCTCTGCGGTCTCCGTGGTGAAGAACCCTGCCGCCCCATGAACCACGGAGACCGCGGAGGGCACAGAGGTTCACGGAGGTGTCGCCACTCCCCTCCGTGCCCATCCGTGGACCGCGACAGCGGGCATCCGTGTCATCCGTGATCCCGGCCGGCCCCATCCACCCGCACCGGCCTCCGCCGCCCGCACCGCCGCCGCATCTGGAAAATATTCCTGAAATCTGCTACAAACCACCCCAGCGGCCCCGCGCCGCCGGGTCTTGCATATCGTGAATGAACCGCCGCGTGATCGAATCACGTCACCTTTGTCACCTTAGAGGCGACAAGTGCCTGGAATCGCTGGAATCCCATGTCACCTTTGATGTCACTTTAGACGTCACCTTTGTCACCTTAGATGTCACCTTTGTCACCTTTGATGTCACCTTAGAGGCCGCAGGCCGGGCTCAAGGATCGTTCAACACGGAGACACGGAGGGTCGCTGGCGTACTGTTCGCCTTCATTCTCCGTTTCCACTGCGCAAGCAGGGGCCCACAGTTCTTTCCCACCACCCGTTCGGCGACAGAAAACCGTGGATCCCTGCTTTCGCAGGGAAGGCGGGTGGGGACGCGGGTGGCACCCTATCCATGGCACTGTCCGCCAGCCGCCATTCGTGTTCATCCGTGGCCCGCGACAGCGGGCATCCGTGTTCATTCGTGATCCCGGCCGGCTCCCGCCACCTGCGCCGGCCCCCCCCCCAGGACGAGCCCCTCCGGTGACCCCCGTCACACCCCATGCGGGCCGCGCATCGCACCCCAGGCGCCGCCGCATCGGTGCCTGTGCCGCCCGTCACACCCGGCGCCCCGCTTCGGCCGCATTCTCAGGTCATCGAGATCACGGACCCCGGTTCACCCGAACCCCGGCCCGGCCACCCCGGAGCCTTCCATGCGTATCGCCAAGCTGCTGCTCGCCTTCTTCCCGTTGATCCTGATGGGTCTGGCCGCCGTCGCCTGAACCGCCTAGGCTGCGGCGCCCGCGTTCCCCCGCTCGTCACGAGAGCCCATGCGCCGCAGTCCGACCGCCGTTTCCGCCCTGGTCCCGCTCATCCTCGCCGGCGCGCTCGCCGGCTGTGCCGCCGGCCCCGGCCCGGACAGGCCGCCGCTCCGTTTCGCCCAGGTCAGCCCGAACGGGGAGCTGCTGGGCCTGCCCACCCCCGATCTCCAGACCCACGCCCAGACGCTGGACGCCTGGTTCGGCCGCGTCGATTCGAACGGCGACGGGCGGCTGACGGCGGCCGAGATGGCGGCCGACGCCGCCCGCGTGTTCAAGGCCTACGACCGGAACGGCGACGGCTACGTCACCTCGGTGGAACTAACGGAGGCGCGCACCAGCTCGCCCTATCACGTGCCGCACTCGCCGGAGCCGCGCCCCTCGCGCCGCCGCCCGCCGGCGCCGATCACCATCGATCCCAGCCAGGTCGAGGCCACGCCCGACGGGCAGCGCGGGCCCCGGGCGCGGCTGCGCATGGGGCTCGATCCCGTCATGTCGGCCGATGCCAACGCCGATTTCCGGGTGACGGAGGCGGAGTTCCGGGCCCATGCGGCCGGGCGGATCGCCGGGTGGGACCGCGATGGGGACGGGGCGGTGGGGCGCGACGAGTTCATGGCCGCCCAGCGCGAGGCCGTGGAATTCCTGCTGAGCCGGCGGTAGTACCCCGGAATAATGGGGTGGGGGGTGCGACAAACCCCGCCTTCCACCTGATTCACAGGTACGTCGGGCTTTTCAACTCCGTCCGTTGTGTTACCTTCTCTAGGGTGCCGGATATGGTTCCGGCCACTAGATATGGTATGGACAGCGCCCGACATGCCCTCCGCCCTGCTGACGCCGAACCCCGTCTACAAGCCGTTCCGCTACCCCTGGGCCTACGAGGCCTGGCTGACCCAGCAGCGGATCCATTGGCTGCCGGAGGAGGTGCCGCTGGCGGATGACGTCAAGGACTGGCGCAACAAGCTGACGGACGGGGAGCGGAACCTGCTGACGCAGATCTTCCGCTTCTTCACCCAGGCCGACGTGGAGGTGAACAACTGCTACATGCGGCACTACAGCCGCGTGTTCCAGCCGACCGAGATCCAGATGATGATGGCGGCGTTCTCCAGCATGGAGACGGTGCACATCGCCGCATACTCCCACCTGCTCGACACCATCGGCATGCCGGAGACCGAGTACTCGGCCTTCCTCCGCTACAAGGAGATGAAGGACAAGTACGACTACATGCACGAGTTCAACGTCGACAGCCTTCAGGACATCGCCAAGACCCTGGCGGTGTTCGGCGCCTTCACCGAGGGGCTGCAGCTCTTCGCCAGCTTCGCGATCCTGATGAACTTCCCCCGCTTCAACAAGATGAAGGGGATGGGCCAGATCGTGACCTGGTCGGTGCGCGACGAGAGCCTGCACACGCAGAGCATCATCAAGCTGTTCCGCACCTTCATCGCGGAGAACGAGGAGATCTGGACCGAGGAGCTGCAGCGCGAGCTCTATGTCGCCTGCGAGACCATCGTCCACCACGAGGACGCCTTCATCGACCTCGCCTTCGAGATGGGCCCGATCGAGGGGCTGACGGGCGAGGATGTGAAGCGCTACATCCGCTACATCGCCGACCGCCGCCTGACCCAGCTCGGCCTCCAGCCCATCTACCGGATCGAGAAGAACCCGCTGCCCTGGATGGACGCCATCCTGAACGGCATCGAGCACACGAACTTCTTCGAGAACCGCGCCACCGAATACTCCAAGGCTGCCACCAAGGGCACCTGGGAGGAGGCCTTCGCCGACTGAACCTCGGCCACAAGCTCCTGCGCCGATCCGGGCAAGCCATGGGCCCGGGGGGTGCCACTCCAGCGGGCGGTTCCGGACAGGGACCGCCCGTCCTTTATGAGGGGTGGGGGCGGAATTGCCCGGCAGCTTTTTCCGGGATGGGGCGGCGCGGGGCGTTTGCGGCGGGGCGGAGTCCAGGAAATCCGCCGCCTCGGCTCTGGCCCGGCCTTTGCTGTTACGGGGGCGAGACACCCCTGCAGAAGGCAGTGTGCCCCATGTCCCTCGCCCAGGCCTGCGTCAGCCTCTCCCACCAATACCTACAGGCCGGCCTGCTGGCCGACGCCGAGCTCAGCGCCCGCCAGGCCCTGTCCATGGACCCGATGGAGGCGCGGGCGCTGCACCTGCTGGGGCTGATCGTGCAGAAGCGGCACCGCACGGCCGAAGCGGGGGAGCTGTTCGCCCGCGCCATTGCGCTCGACGACGGGATCGCCGAGTTCCACAACAGCCGGGGCGTGCTGCTCTACGACCGGGGCGACTTCGGCACGGCCGCCACCTGTTTCCGCCGGGCCGCCACGCTCGACCCCGGCAATCCGGAGATCCTGACCAACCTCGGCAACACGCTGGCGGCCCTGGGCCGTCCGGCGGAGGCGCGGGACTGCTTCCGCGAGGCGATCCGCCGTTCGCCCCGGCTGGTGCCGGCCCATGTCGGGCTGGGCACGGCGCTCGACGCCCTGGGCGAAGCCGACGCGGCGGAGCACTGCTTCCGCCAGGCGCTGGCCTTCGCGCCGGACGATGTCGAGGCCAAGTTCCAGCTGGGCCTGCTCTGCCTCGCCGACACCCGCGACGACGAGGCGGCCCCGCTCTTCGCCGACGTGCTGATCGCGGAACCGACGCGGGTTCCCGCCGCAATCGGCCTCGCCTGCGCCTTCCACCGCCAGGGCCGGCGGGCCGACGCGGTGGCGCTGCTGCGCGGCATGCGCGACCGTCTGCCCGAGGACGCCCGCCTGCGCACCGCGCTTCAGGCGCTGGAAGGGTAGGGCGAAGCCGCGCCCCGCCTCAGCTCGGGGCGCCCATCACGAAGGCGTTCAGCTTGTTGCCGTCCGGGTCGCGGAAATAGGCCGCGTAGAATCCTCCGCCGCGCAGGCCCGGTTTGCCCTCGCAGGTGCCGCCGTTGGCGAGCGCGATCTCGTACAGCCTGTCCACCTGCGCTTGGTCCTTCGCGTCCAGCGCGATCATGACGCCGTTGCCGACCGTGGCCGGCTTGCCATCATAGGGCGCCAGCACGCCGATACCCGGCGCCCCGCCGGGCGTGCCCCAGGCGATACCCGTTGGAAACTCCATCATGCGGCCGGTGCCCAACTCCGCCGCGATGGCGTCGTAGAACTTCGCCGCCCGGGGCAGGTCGTTGGTGCCCAGCGTCACGTACCCGATCATGCGTGCCTCCATCTTCTTCGGGATTTATGGGAACAATACATGAACATCGGTGGGAGTCCAGTGAAAGTCCGGGGACTCGCCACGGGGGCGGACGCGTGTCAGGACAGGTCCAGCGCGTGCCGGCGCAGCGCTATGAAGGGGACGATGCGCAGGGCCGCCTGATGGGTGGAGCGCAGGCGCACGGGCGGGGCCACGCCGGCCTCGTAGGCCTCCAGCCAGCGGGCGGCGCAGACGCACCAGCGGTCGCCGGCCTTCAACCCGGGGAAATGCCATTCGGGGCGCGGTGTGGACAGGTCGTTGCCGCGCGACCGGCTGAACGCCAGGAACTCCGGCGTCATCTCGGCGCAAACCGTGTGCGAGCCGTGGTCGTGCGGGCCGGTGGAACAGCAGCCGTCGCGGAAGAACCCCGTCATCGGATCGATGCCGCAGACCTCCAGCGGCTCCCCCAGGACGCTGAGGTCGGTGTCCTTCCAGTCCTCCGGCTCGTTGCCGGGCGGCCGGTCCTGGTCGCGCATCGAACGGATCCCCCTGGGGTGTCACTGTCGGATTCTCTGCCCCAACGGGCCACGATTGTCATCCTTGACTCCGGACCCTCTCGTCTTTACCTTTACGTAAACGTCAACCGGAGCCCATCATGGCTCCCGACGACAAGGACGGACCCGTGCCCGACAGCATGAAGGCCCCGTCGCCCGAGGGAGGGCGGACCTACACGATCAGCGAGCTGGCCGAGGAATTCGGCCTGACGGCGCGCACCCTTCGATTCTACGAGGACGAGGGGCTGGTCACGCCGGGCCGCGATGGTCAGAACCGGGTCTACACCCACCGCGACCGCGCCCGCGTGATGTTGATCTGCCGCGGCAAGCGGCTGGGCTTCTCCATCGGGGAGATCAAGAAGTTCGTCGATCTGTACGATGTCGACGAGGCCCAGGTGGAGCAGATGCGCTACGCTCACCAGCTTGCCCGCCAGCGGATCGACCAGCTCGAACAACAGCTCCGCGACGTCCGCCAGACGCTGAAGGAGCTGACGGACATCGACAACCAGATCGTCGCGCATCTCCGCCACCAAGGCGTCGATCCCGAGGGTGCGTGATCGCGACAGGCCGGGTTCGATCCCGGCGCACGAGTGACCAACTGACAACTGATCCGAACGAAGACCACCAAGGCGAGGAGCGCAGGAAATGAGGAATGTCGTCATTGCCGGTTACGCCCGGTCCCCCTTCACGCTCGCCAACAAGGGCGAGCTGACCAAGGTCCGCCCGGACGACCTGGCCGCCACGGTGGTCAAGGCGCTGGTGGAGCGCACCGGCATCGACCCGAAGGAGATCGAGGACCTGATCGTCGGCTGCGCCTTCCCGGAGGGTGAGCAGGGCTTCAACGTGGCGAAGCTGATCGGCATGATCGCCGGCCTGCCGCAGTCCGTCGCCGGCACCACGGTCAACCGCTTCTGCGGCAGCTCCATGCAGGCCATCCACATGGCCGCGGGCGCCATCCAGCTGAACGCGGGCGAGGCCTTCATCGCCGCCGGCGTGGAGAGCATGACCCGGGTGCCCATGATGGGATTCAACCCGATGCCGAACCCGAAGCTGGCCCAGGCCGAGCCGGGCGCCTACATGGCGATGGGCATCACGGCGGAGAACCTGGCCCGCAAGTACCAGTTCACCCGCAAGGACCAGGAGGCCTACGCCGCTGAGTCCCACCGCAAGGCCGCCGCCGCCCAGGCCGCCGGCAAGCTGAAGGACGAGATCGTGCCGATCCAGGCCAACGGCACGCTGGTTGAGAAGGACGGCTGCATCCGCCCCGACACCAGCGTCGAGGGCCTGTCCACCCTGAAGCCGGCCTTCGACGCGGAGGGCACGGTCACCGCCGGCACCTCCAGCCCGCTGACCGACGGCGCTTCGGCCACGCTGGTCTGCTCGGAGGAGTTCGCCAAGGCCCACGGCTTGAAGGTGCTCGCCAAGATCCGCTCGGTCGCCGTCTCCGGCTGCGACCCGACGATCATGGGCTACGGCCCGGTGCCGGCCTCCCGCAAGGCGCTGAAGCGCGCCGGTCTGGACGTGAAGGACATCGACATCATCGAGTCCAACGAGGCCTTCGCGGTCCAGTCCATGACGGTCGCCCGCGAGCTGGGCTTCGACCAGTCCAAGGTGAACCTGGACGGCGGCGCCATAGCGCTCGGCCACCCGCTGGGCGCCACCGGTGCCCGCATCACCGGCAAGGCGGCCAGCCTGCTGAAGCGCGAAGGCAAGCAGTTCGCGCTGACCACCCAGTGCATCGGCGGCGGCCAGGGCATCGCGACGGTGCTCGAGGCGGTCTGATCGGACGGCGGTGCGCCACGACCCCTCGTGCTAGTCGCCTTCGGCGTCCGCTAAAGCGACGACAAGCTCAGCATGAGGGGTCTTGGTTGAAGCCGCCCGGCAAGCACGCCTCACCCTGAGCCCGTCGAAGGGCGAGGCGTGCGCCCCATCGGAACCGACCCCCACCGCGAAGCCCCTCCAGGGAGGAACCCAGCAATGGACATCAAGAGCGCCGCCGTCATCGGCTCCGGCGTCATGGGCAGCGGGATCGCCGCCCACATGGCGAACGCCGGCATTCCCGTCATCCTGCTCGACATCGTCCCGCAGTCCGTGAAGGACAGCGGCGGCAACGACCGTTCCGTCGTCGCCCGCAGCGCCATCGAGCGCATGATGAAGCAGGACCCGGCCCCCTTCATGCACAAGAAGGCGGCCAGCCTCGTCACCCCCGGCAACCTCGAGGACGACCTCGACAAGCTGAAGGACGTGGACTGGATCGTCGAGGCCATCGTCGAGAACCCGGCCATCAAGGCCGACCTCTACAAGAAGCTGGACGCCGTCCGGAAGCCGGGCTCGGTCGTCAGCTCCAACACCTCCACCATCCCGCTGAACATCCTGCTCCAGGGGCAGAGCGAGCGCTTCGCCCAGGACTTCATGATCACCCACTTCTTCAACCCGCCGCGCTACATGCGGCTGCTGGAGGTGGTGAAGGGCCCGCAGACCCGTCAGGAGGCGTTCGACAGCGTCTCCCGCTTCTGCGACGTGGTGCTGGGCAAGGGTGTCGTCCGCTGCAAGGACACGCCGGGCTTCATCGCCAACCGCATCGGCACGCACTTCATGCAGGTCGCCGTGAACGAGGCGATGGACGGCGGGCTGACGGTGGAGGAGGCCGACGCCATCACCGGCAAGCCGATGGGCATCCCCAAGACCGGCACCTTCGGCCTGATCGACCTGGTCGGCCTGGACCTGATGCCGCTGCTGGCGAAAAGCCTGCTGTCCACCCTGCCGGCGGACGACGACTACCGCCGCGTCCACCGGACCAGCCCCGTGATCGACCGCATGATCGCGGAGGGCTATACCGGCCGTAAGGGCAAGGGCGGCTTCTACACGCTCCAGAAGACGCCCGACGGCAAGCGCGTGAAGCAGGCGCTCGATCTCGCCACCGGCCAGTACCGGCCGGAGATGAAGCCGACCCTGGACAGCGCCAACGCCCGCAATCCCAAGCAGCTGGTCGAGGCTGCGGACAAGGGCGGCGCCTACGCCTGGCGCGTGCTGTCCCAGTCTCTGGTCTACGCGGCCGACCTCGTCCCGCAGATCGCGGAGACGGTGGTCGAGGTCGATGAGGCCATGCGCCTCGGCTACAATTGGAAATGGGGCCCGTTCGAGCTGATCGACCAGCTCGGCACCGGCTGGTTCGCGGAGAAGCTCGCCGCCGAGGGCAAGCGCGTCCCGGAACTGCTGAAGGTCGCCGCCGGCCGCCCGTTCTACCGGGTGGAGAACGGCGTGCTCCAGTTCCTGGGCACCGACGGCGAATACCGCGCCGTGCCGCGGCCCGAGGGCGTGCTGCTGCTGTCCGACATCATGCGGGCGGCGAAGCCGGTGACCAAGAACGGATCGGCCGCCCTGTGGGACATCGGCGACGGCGTGCTGTGCCTGGAGTTCACCTCCAAGTCCAACGCGCTCGACAACGACATCATGGGAATGTTCCGCAAGGCCGCGGAAATGATCGGCGACGGCAAGTCCAACCCCTTCAAGGCCCTGGTGGTCCATAACGAGGGGTCGAACTTCTCCGTCGGCGCCAATCTCGGCCTCGCCCTGTTCGCCGTGAATGTCGGCCTCTGGCCGCAGATCGAGCAGCTCATCGCCGAGGGTCAGCAGACCATGAAGGCGATCAAGTACGCCCCGTTCCCCACCGTGTCGGCCCCGTCCGGCATGGCGCTCGGCGGCGGCTGCGAGGTGCTGCTGCACTCCAGCGCGGTGGTCGCCCATGCGGAGACCTATGCCGGCTTGGTCGAGGTGGGCGTAGGCCTGCTGCCCGGCTGGGGTGGATGCAAGGAGCTGGTCACCCGCTACACGGTGAACAAGAAGCGGCCCGGCGGCCCGATGCCGCCCATCGCCCAGGCCTTCGAGGCGATCTCCACCGCCAAGGTGGCGAAGTCCGCCTTCGAGGCGAAGGAGATGGGCATCCTGAAGCCGACCGACAGCATCACCTTCAACAAGGACCGGGTGCTGGCCGACGCCAAGAAGAAGGCGCTGGAGCTGTCCAAGGACTACCAGCCGCCGCAGCCGGTGGAGCTGCGCCTGCCGGGTCCGACGGCGCAGACGGCGCTGGGCATGGCCGTGGAGGGCTTCGCGCTCCAGGGCAAGGCCACGCCGCACGACCTGGTCGTGTCCAAGGAGGTGGCCTACGTGCTGTCCGGCGGCGACACCGACATCACGCGCATCATCACCGAGGACGACTTCTACACGCTGGAGCGCGAGGCCTTCATCCGCCTGATGAAGAACCCCGCCACCATCGACCGCATCGAGCACATGCTGGAAACCGGCAAGCCGCTGCGGAACTGAGGACCCGTCGGGGTGGGGGAGGTGGCGACACCTCCCCCTCCGCGATCCGCATTCTTCATCGACGTATTCGTTAGGCCCTTTCATTTCAGGCCATTTCGACTTCAACCCGTGCGGCCCGGTGCCGTCGGTTCCCGAATTCGGACGAACAGCGTGTCCGATGCCGGGGTCGGCGGGGTCGGGTCGAGGAAGCGAGAGAGGAACGACCCATGCCCATGTACAAGGCCCCGCTCGAGGACATCAATTTCGTCCTCAATGACGTGCTGAACGCCCAGACGCTGACCCAGCTCCCGGGCTACGAGGACGCGTCCCCGGACCTGATCCAGTCGGTCCTGGAGGAGGCGGCGAAGCTCTGCGAGAACGAGCTGCAGCCGCTGAACCGCACCGGCGACGAGGAGGGCTGCCGCTATGAGAACGGCGTGGTCCGCACGCCGAAGGGCTTCAAGGAAGCCTACGACAAGTATGTCGAGGGCGGCTGGCAGGGCCTCGCCTTCGATCCGGAGTACGGCGGCCAGGGCCTGCCCCACACGATCGGCTTCGTGATGGAGGAGCTGATGTGCTCCGCCAACATGGCCTTCGCCATGTATCCGGGCCTGACGCACGGCGCCATGAACGCCATCAAGGCCCACGCCGACGACGAGCTGAAGCAGCAGTACCTGCCGAAGATGGCGTCGGGCGAATGGTCCGGCACCATGTGCCTGACGGAGCCGCACTGCGGCACGGACCTGGGCCTGATCAAGACCAAGGCGGTCCCGGCCGGCGACGGCACCTACAAGATCACCGGCACCAAGATCTTCATCTCCGCCGGCGAGCATGACCTGACCAGCAACATCATCCACCTGGTGCTGGCGAAGCTTCCGGACGCCCCGGCGGGCACCAAGGGCATCAGCCTGTTCCTGGTGCCGAAGTTCCTGCCGAACCAGGACAACGAGCCGGGCATGCGCAACGGCGTCATGTGCGGGTCCATCGAGCACAAGATGGGCATCCACGGCAACGCCACCTGCGTCATGAACTTCGACGACGCCACCGGCTGGCTGGTGGGCGAGCCCCACAAGGGCATGCGCGCCATGTTCACCATGATGAACGCCGCCCGCCTGGGTGTCGGCATGCAGGGTCTGGGTATCGGCGTGGTCGCCTACCAGAACGCGCTCGCCTACGCCAAGGACCGGCTCCAGGGCCGCTCCCTGTCGGGCGCCAAGGCGCCGGAGAAGCCGGCCGATCCGCTGATCGTGCATCCGGACGTGCGCAAGAACCTCCTGCAGGCCAAGGCCTTCACCGAGGGGGCTCGCGCGCTGGGCTACTGGGTCGGCATGATGATCGACATGTACGAGAAGCACCCCGACGCCAAGGTGCGGCAGGAGGCGGAGGACTTCGTCGCCCTGCTGACGCCGGTGGTGAAGGCCTACTTCACCGACATGGGCTACGAGGTTGCCACCAACAGCCAGCAGATGTACGGCGGCCACGGCTACATCCGCGAATGGGGGATGGAGCAGTTCGTCCGCGACGCCCGCATCGCCATGATCTACGAGGGGGCCAACGCCATCCAGGCGCTCGACCTCGTCGGCCGCAAGATGCCCCAGAACATGGGTCGCCTGCTGCGCCGCTTCTTCCACCCGATGCAGGCGGAGCTGGAGCAGTCGCTGAACGATCCGGCGCTCGCGGAGTTCGCAGGGCCGCTCTACAAGGCGTTCGGTAAGCTCCAGCAGGCCACGGCCACGCTGGCCCAGAAGGGCATGGCCCGCCCGGACGAGGCGGGTGCGGCCTCCACGGACTATCTGCGCATCTTCGGTCTGGTGAGCCTGGGCTGGATGTGGCTGAAGATGGTGAAGGTCGCCCACGGCAAGCTGTCGGAGGGCGGGGCCGAGCGGGCCGAGTTTTACGACGGCAAGGTCAAGACCGCCCGCTTCTTCATGGAGAAGATGCTGCCGGAGGTGGAGTTCCGCTTCCGCAGCATGATGAGCGGCGGCAGGTCCATGATGGACGTGGCCGTGGACCAGTTCTGATCCGGCCTACACCGGTTCTGATGCAGAAGCCCCGCCGGAAACGGCGGGGCTTTCCCATTCCGGGTAGGCGCGGCTGAAGACGGCGTGGAATGAGCCGGGCATCGTGCCTCCGGCTTTGCGCAGGGCCGCCGGCTTCTCCGCTTCGGTGTGCACGGTGTCGAAGAATGGGCGCCTCATGTACCGTGCGTTGCGCCATCCCTTCCGCGATATGCGGTGATCACCCTTCCAATCCGTCATCCCGGCGAAAGCCGGGACCCATGGCTCCACCCGCGGGGGCCTAGGAATGCATGGATTCCGGCTGCCGCCGGGATGACGGATAGGTGTGGGAATCAACGTCAAGCAGCCCTAAAGCTCCAGCGCCGGCTCCCGGCCCCTGGCGTCGCCGTGGTCGTGCCAATGCAGGTTGCAGCGGGGCTCGTACAGGTCCGCCTGGCCCAGTTCCACGGTCCGGTCGTTGCGGAACTTCTTGAAGGTCTTGCCGGCCTCATGGCCGCAGACGGCGCAGCGGGCGCGCAGCTTCTGTACGGCGTCGGCCATGCCGGCCAGCGTGGCCGTGATCGGGAAGGCGTGGCCACGCCAGTCGAGGTCGAGGCCACTCACCGCCACGTCGATCCCGCGCTGGAGCAATGCCCGCACATCCTCCACCAGATCGCCCTCGTAATGCGGGTCGGTGCAGAACTGCACCTCGTCGAAGAAGACGGCGCTGACGTCGTCGGCCACCGCCGGCATGCGCCGGATCGGCACCGCGTCGAAGCCGATCCCGTCATGGTTCACCACCCGGTCGGCGGCGTAGCGCACGTCGAAGGCGGGCTTCAGCAGCATGATCCGCGTGCCGGTCCCGTGGGTGTACCAGACGGCCCGTTTCAGGATCTCGGTCGACTTGCCCGAGAACATCGGGCCGCAGATGACCTCCAGCTTGCCGTAGCGCAATCCGGCCCCCTCACCAGCGCGATCCGGCCGCGAGCGCGCGGTCGGAGACGTAGGGGTTGTTCATGCGCTCATGGCCCAGGGTCGACGGCTCCCCGTGGCCCGGCAGGAAGGTCACGTCGTCGCCCAGCGGGAACAGCTTCTCCCGGATGGACCGGATCAGCGTGTCGGTGTCGCCGCCGGGCAGGTCCGTCCGCCCGACGGAGCCCTTGAAGATCACATCGCCGACGATGGCGAAGCGGCTTTCCGCATGGTGGAACACCACATGGCCCGGCGCATGGCCGGGGCAGTGCAGGACGGCGAAGGTCAGGGCGCCCACCGTGACCGTGTCTCCATCGTCCAGCCAGCGGTCGGGCGTGAAGGACTTGGACCCCGGCATGCCGAAGCGCACGCCCTGTTCCGGGATCGCGTCGATCAGGAACTTGTCGGCGATGTGCGGCCCCTCCACCGGCACGTTCAGCCGGGCCTTCAGGTCGGCGACGCCCGCCGCGTGGTCCACATGGCCATGGGTGACCAGGATGCGCTCCACCGTCAAGCCGTGCTGGCGGATCGCGCCCTCGATCACCTCCAGGTCCCCACCGGGGTCGGTGACCGCACCCCGCTTGGTGGCCGTGCACCAGACCAGGGAGCAGTTCTGCTGCAACGGCGTCACCGGGATGATGACGGCCTGCAGCGGCGGGGTGCGGGGCGCGGTGGACATGGCGTCTCCAGGGGGCACGGACCCGGCCACATTAGGCGGAGGGGGGCGGGTGGCGCAACGCGCCGCGATCCTGTCTAGCCTTTCGGGCGGCGGCCGCGCGGCGCATCCGATGTAGCCCCGAAACCTCGGCCGGGCAGCCATCGTTTCACTTCCCGGTGTCAACAACACGAGGTTTGGACGATGCGCTCGATTCTGGCTGGGACCGCGCTGGCGGTGACGACGGGCATCCTGGCGGCATCGCCGGCGCTTGCGAACCTGGAGCAGGTCCAGGCGGTGGCCGCCCAGCCGGAACAGAAACAGTGCATCGCCCAGACGATCTACCATGAGGCGCGCGGCGAGCCGGAGAAGGCTCAGCGCGCCGTCGCCGCCGTGGTGCTGAACCGCGCCGCCGATCCGGCCTTCCCCGACACGCCCTGCGACGTGGTGCGTCAGGGCGGAGAGGACCCGCCCTGCCAGTTCTCATGGTGGTGCGACGGGCGCAGCGACGCGCCGAGCGAGAGCGACGCCTGGATCCGCGCCCTGACCATTGCCGACGAGATGGTGGAGAACCCGGAACTCGACCCCACGAACGGGGCGACCTTCTTCCACCATGTGCGGGTCAATCCGAAGTGGCGGTACGTGTTCGACCATGTGGCCACCATCGGGGAGCACGCCTTCTACCAGGACCCGGCCGCCGCCGATCCGTCGCCGGAAGGGCGCGGGGGGGATCAGGTGGCGCAGCGGCCCTGACCGTCAGGGCAAGCCGAACGCCTTCGCCAGCCCCTCGACCTCCGTCTCGATCCGCGTGCCCTTGGCCTTGCCGCGGGCGGACGCGAGATAGCCGCGGATCTCCTCGGCCGGCACCTGCCAGCCGCAGCCCGCGAAGGTGCCCGCCAGCGCGCTGCTGGCGAAGCTGAACTCCGCCCACAGGTGCCCGCCCTGGGCCGCCTTGCGCCAGTGCTCCCCGGCGGCGCAGGGCTGCCTGTCGATGTTCAGGGCGAGGAAGCCCAGCATGAACTGCGCCTGCCGGTAGCCCGCCGCTGCGGACGCCGCGAACTGCCGGCGCGCCGTCTCCGACTGTCCGGCGGAGAAGAGGGCGCGGCCGAGCTGGTAGGCGAGGCGCGGATTCTTCGGGTCGGCGCGCAGGTCGCTGTCGCAGGCGGCGATGGCGCGGGCGGCGTCCAGCTCGTTCTGCGACACGCCGGAACCGGTCTTGTCCGGATCGTCGGGATGCGCCGCCAGCCTGTCGCAAGACGTTACCTGGGCCTGGGCTGGAAGCGACGCGAGCAGGATGCCGAGGGCGAGGGCGGGAAGGCGCATGGTGGCGGTCTGCTCCGTTGGGCGCCGCACACTCTACCCGCCGTCCGGCGCCGGTTCCAGGAGCCGGCGCTCCAGCAGCCGCCGCATCGGGGCGGCGAGGTCCAGACCCAGCGCCGCGCGCAGCAGGTCCACCGCCGCCGCCCGGTTCCCCAGCCGCCGGTTCATCTCCGCCCGGGCGGCCGCGTACAACGGATAGCGGGCCAGCGGCGCCTCGTCCCGCAATGCCTCCAGCGCCTCCAGTCCGGCCTCGGCACCCGCCGCCTCCGCCAGGGCCACGGCGCGGTTCAGCGCCACGACGGGGGAGGGGTGGCGGGCCAGCAGCCGGTCGTAGAGCGACAGGATTTGCGGCCAGTCCGTCTCCGCCCAGGCGGGGGCCTGCGCGTGCGCGGCTGCGATCGCCGCCTCCAGGTGCCAGCGTGTTTCCACTTCGCCCGCCAGGGACAGGCGCAGCCAGCGGAAGCCTTCCGCGATCAGCCGGCCGTCCCAGAGGGCGCGGTCCTGCTCCGCCAGCAGCACGAGGTTCCCGTGGGCGTCCGCCCGCGCCGGCAGCCGCGCCGCCAGCAGGTGCAGCAGGGCGGCCAGCGCCCGGCTTTCCGGCCGGCCCGCCACGGGATGGTCCGCCAGCAGCCGCGACAGGCGCAGCGCCTCGTCCGTCAGTTCGCGGCGTATCAGACCCTCGCCGCGCGCCGCCTCGTACCCCTCGTTGAAGGTCAGGTAGACCACTTCCAGCACGGCGGCGAGGCGATCCGGCAGTTCGTCGGGGCCGGGAATGGCGAAGGGCACCCGCGCCTCCGCCAGCTTGGCCTTCGCCCGTACGAGTCGCTGGGCCAGCGTCGCTTCCGGCACCAGGAAGGCGGCGGCGATCTCCGCCGTGCCCAGCCCGCAGACGGTCTTCAGCGTCAGGGCGAGCTGGGCCTCCCGCGCCAGCACGGGGTGGCAGCAGGCGAAAACGAGGCGCAGCCGGTCGTCCTCCAGCTCCGCCAGGAACGCCGGGGTTTCCACCGCCTCGGCGGGCAGCGCGTCGGCGATGTCCTCCGGTGCGATGGGTGCGATGAATCGCCGGGCCCGCAGCCGGTCCAGCGCCATGTTCCGCGCCACCCGCCACAGCCAGCCTTCCGGATTGTCCGGAACGCCCTGGAACGGCCAGACCGCCAGCGCCTTCAGCAGGGCGGCCTGCGCCACCTCCTCCGCGTCGGCGAGGCCGCCGGGCCCGAAAATCCGGGCCAGACGGGCCGTGAGCAGGCCCGCCTGGGTCCGGAACAGGTCGTCGACCAGGGGGCGGACGTCGCCCGCCTCAGATGTCATGGACCATGCGAAGCTCGACCTCCCCGTACTTCACGTGCGGGCAGTCCGCCGAAAGGCGCTCGGCCTCGGCGTAGTCGGCGGCCTCGATGATGAAGAAACCGCCGATGACGTCCTTCGCCTCGGCGTACGGCCCGTCGGTGACGACCAGCCTGCCGCCGGTGGCGGACAGGCGACGCCCGCCCTCGTCCATCAGCTTGTGGCCGCCCATCAGCCGGCCCATCCCGCCCATCTTCTGGGCCCAGGCGCCGTACTCGGCGATCACCGCCTGCATCTCCGACGGGGACATGGGGGCGAAGGTGGACGGGTTCTCGTGCAGGATCAGCAGGAACTTGGACATGGGAAACACTCCTCCGGGGTCGGGGGGCGCCCACGGATCGGGCGCCCATATCCCCCTGACGATCGGAGTGTCCGTCATTCGACAGGACCCGCAAAAAACTTTTCGGCGGGTCCGCCCCGGGCGGGTCTCAGCGGCCGAACTGCTTCTTGCCGAACATGTTCTCCCGCTCCTCGTCGCTGATCTGCTGGCCGGGCTTGCGCTGATTGTCCTTCAGCAGCTCGAGGCCCCGCTGCACGGCCGGGCGCGCGGCGATGGCGTCGATCCAGCGCTTCACGTTCGGGAACTCCGCCGTCTCGATGCCGTAGCGCTCGTGCAGGCGCAGCCAGGGGAAGGTCGCCATGTCGGCGATGCCGTAGTCGCCGGCCAGGAACTCGGCCTCGCCCAGCCGGGTGTTCGCCACCTTCATCAGGCGCTTGGCCTCGTTGCGGTAGCGCTCGACGCCGTACTCGATCTTCTCCGGGGCGTAGAACATGAAGTGCCCGGCCTGCCCGAACATCGGGCCGACGCCGCCCATCTGCCACATCAGCCACTGGATGTGCGTGTACCAGGTCGCCTGATCCTTGGGCCGGAACTTGCCGGTCTTTTCCGCCAGATAGATCAGGATGGCGCCGGACTCGAACAGGCTGATCGGCTTGCCGCCCGGCCCGTCGGGGTCGACGATGGCGGGCATGCGGTTGTTCGGGCTGATCTTCAGGAAGTCCGGCTTGAACTGGTCGCCCTTGCCGATGTCCACCGGATGGACGGTGTAGTCCAGGCCCATCTCCTCCATGGCGATGGAGATCTTGTGCCCGTTGGGCGTGGGCCAGATGTAGAGATCGATAGCCATGCGGCGGTCCTTCGGTTCCGGTTGCTGTGAAAGCGGGTGGCAAGGTACCACGGGCCGCGCGCTGTGGAAGTGAGCGGTCGCACACAAGTCCGTGTCACGTCGCGCAACAGTTCCCCGCGACGTCCCTGCGGATCAGCCCAGCGTGACGTCGAGGAACATCATCAGGCTGAGCCCGATCATCAGGCCCGTGGTCGCCATCGTCTCATGGCCCTTGCGGTGGGTTTCCGGGATGATCTCGTTGCTGACTACGAACAGCATGGCGCCCGCGGCGAAGCCCAGGCCCCATGGCAGCAGCGGTTCGGCGACGCTGACCGCCGCTACGCCCAGCAGCCCGCCGACCGGCTCGACCAGCCCGGTCAGGGTGGCGATGCCGACGGCGGCGCGGCGGCTGTAGTCCAGCCCGACCAGGGAGGCGGCGACTGCCAGCCCCTCCGGCATGTTCTGCAGACCGATGCCGATGGCGATGGCCCGCCCGCTCGCGACATCACCGGCGCCGAACCCGACCCCGACCGCGAGGCCCTCAGGGAAGTTGTGCAGCGTGATGGCGAGCACGAACAGCCAGATGCGCCGTAGCTTGGCGTTCCGGTGCCGGTCGTCCGTGCCGCCGATGAAGTGTTCGTGCGGCAGCAGGCGGTTCAGCAGGTGCATCGCCACGGCGCCCAGCAGGACGGCGGTCACGACGACGCCCGCCGCCGCCGCCTTCCCGTCACCGTTCTCCCGCAGATGCTCCAGTCCCGGCAGGATCAGGGAGAAGAAGCTGGCCGCCAGCATGACCCCCGCCGCGAAGCCCAGCAGCGTGTCCTGCAGCCGGTCGGACAGGCGGCGCACAACCAGCATCGGCAGCGCGCCGGCACCGGTCGCCAGCCCGGCCGCCGCACTGGCGACAAGGCCCAGGAAGACGGTGTTGTCCCACATGCCGTCCAGCGACGGCTCAGCGTTTCACCTGCGTCTCCCTGCCCGTGTCGCGGGACGGCGCGTCACGCTCCTCGATGTCGGGGTGGCGCCGGCCGGCGGCCGGATCGTCGCCCGGGGCAGCCGGCCGGCGGCCCGTGTCGCCCTGCTGCTGCATGGGCTGGGCTTGGGCGGGTTGCTGTGGGCTCTGCTGAATGGGGGCGCTCTCGGGCGTCTCACCGACGCGATCGCCGGTGTGGGCGCCGGTGTGGGCGCCACTGGGGGCGCCAGTGTGGGCGCCACTGTGGGCGTCTTGGGGCATGGTCCGTCTCCAATGGGGGTAACGGAGAACAAGCCCACCCACCATCCGGTTCCGCTCAGGCCAGGCGGTCGATCTGCATGTCCGTCAGATTGCCCGGCACCACCACCAGCGGAATGTCCAGCGCCCCCGCCAGCTGGGCCGCCAGCCAGGAGATCAGCTTTCCCCGGCGCACCGCCGGCGGGGCGGCGCCGACCACCAGCGCGTGGATGTCGCCATCGTCACGGATCGCCCCCAGGATCTCCTCCCCTATGGCGCCGGTGCGGATCTGCAGTTCCGGGATGATGCCGGTCAGCGCGTTGACCTCGCCGGCCCGTTCATGCAGCAGCCGCTCCGCCTCGTCCCGCCGCTCCATGGCGATCGCGTCGGCGATGGTCATCCACTCCTGGTATTCGACCGGCTCGACGATGTGCAGCAGCGCCAAAAGGCCGCCCACGTTCCGGGCCCGCAGTGCCGCGAAGCGCAGGGCCGTCCGGGACTGCGGGCTGTCATCGACGCAGACGAGGAACTTGAAGGGCTCGTTCGCGGCCTGGATGGGCGCCGCCTCGACCGGCAGGGCGGTACGGATCGGCGGCTTCGGCTGGACGGGAACGGGCGCCGGGCCGAACACGGTCTGGGGGAGGGGCCTCGCCAGATACATGCGGAACCCTCCGGGTCAGAATTGGCCGGCGACGTAATCGCGCAGGCTTTCGACCTCCTGCCCGACCTCTTCGATGCGGTGCTTCACCACGTCGCCGATGCTGATGAAGCCGACCAGCTTCCGCTCCTCCATCACGGGCATGTGGCGGAAGCGCCCGTCGGTCATGCGCTGCATGACGCTGGCGATGGTGTCGCCCGGATTGCACGCGACGACCCGCCGCGTCATCAGCTCGCTCGCCGGCATCCCCAGCACGGCGGCGCCATGGGCGGCCAGGCCGCGCACGATGTCGCGTTCCGACAGCACGCCGGCGATCTCCCCGTCGGTGTTCATGCAAAGCACCGCACCGATCCGGTTGACGGCCAGGAGCTGGGCCACGGCGGCGATCGTCTCATCCGGACGGATGGTGACGATGGTTGAGCCTTTGGTCTTCAGGATCGCCGAGACGTGCATGCCGCCCTCCCGTTTGGAGCGGTGCCGTGGGGCACCCGCTACGTCGTGTCGGGCGTTGTCCGACCGGATGTCCCCATCGGCCGCCCTGTTTCAATAAGGCAACATCATGTTGCGGCGCACGCGCAAGCGGAAAGAAATTGTCCGGACATATTCCCGATTGATGCTGCCGAAATCGATAGTGCCAATGTGGATGTAGAGTGGAAGTATAGTTGGCGGAGTATTTCTGTCGGTTTGTTCATGACCGGCGGCGACGGGGATCGGTTTCCCATGGGATCATGCCGGTTTTGCACATGCGAAAGAAAAGGGCGCCCCGCGTGGAGCGCCCAATGGTCACGGAATTGTCCCACCCGCCGGAGTGTCAGCGGCCCAGCTGCGCGGACTGCTGCGGGATCAGGGCCAGACAGTTCTGGACGATGTTGTAACACTGGCCCAGGCGCCCCGCCGGGCTGTCCGTCGAGCTGCCGTAGACCACCTGCTGCACCACCCCGTCCTTCAGGACGAACGTGGCCTCGCAGTTCCGGCTCTCCACGTCGCCATAGTAGTCGTCCCAGCCCCAGCCACCGGTCCAGCCGTACCACGGGTGCCAGTAGCGCGGGCCGAAACCCGGCGACGGCACCGGCGTGGTGGTGATCCGCTCGCTGCGGTAGGTGAAGTAGTCCAGGTTGTCGACCGACGCCTGCCGCTCCGGCACGCCCGCGCAGGACAACAGCGTCTGCGCCGGCATGCCCACGAAGGCCCGCTGCGCGTAAAGCGCCTGTTCCGCCTGCGGGTTGGCGCAGGCCGCGAGGCCCAGCGCCAGGGCCGCCAGCGCCGCCGCCTTCGGCACCCTGGCGATTGTTGAAGTCATGGCAATCCGCTCCTTCTCACCAAACCTCGTTGCCCTCCCGAGACATATGGGGCACAGGATCGCGGCAAGATAGGGGCGGGCTTGCGTGCGGTGGGGGTAAACGTGGCCATCGGCCTGTTACGTCCAGACCCTGCCGCCCTCAGGCCGTCGCCCGCAGCTCCTCGGCCATGGCAAGGTCGACGGAAACCAGCTGGGACACGCCCCGCTCCGCCATGGTCACGCCGAACAGCCGGTCCATGCGCGCCATGGTCAGCCGGTGGTGCGTGACGATCAGGAAGCGGGTGGACCCGTGGCGGGCCATCTCCTCCACCAGATCGCAGAAGCGGCCGACATTCGCCTCGTCCAGCGGCGCGTCCACCTCGTCCAGCACGCAGATCGGCGCCGGGTTGCACAGGAACACCGCGAACAGCAGGGCCAGCGCGGTCAGCGCCTGCTCCCCGCCCGACAGCAGGGACAGGATCTGCAGCTTCTTGCCAGGCGGGCTGGCATAGATCTCCAGGCCCGCGTCCAGCGGGTCCTCCGCCTCGGTCAGCTTCAGGTGCGCCTTGCCGCCGCCGAACAGCTTGGTGAACATCTCCTGGAAGTGGGCGTCCACCTTCTCGAAGCTGGCCAACAGGCGTTCGCGCGCCTCCCGGTTCAGGCTGGCGATGCCCTGGCGCAGGCGGGCGATGGCGCTGACAAGGTCCTCGCGCTCGGTGCGCATGACCTCGATTTGCGCCTCCATCTCCTGCACCTCCTGCTCGGCTCGCAGGTTCACGGGGCCCATGTTCTCGCGTTCCGCGACAAGGCGCTCGAGCCGGCGCTCCACATCGGTCGCGTCCGGCATGTCGTCGCCCGGCTCGATCCCGGCGACCTCCAGCACCTTCTCCGGCGCGCATTCCAGCTTCTCGGCGACGCGCTCGCGGATCGTCTCCATGGCCTGCATGGCCGCCCCCACGGCGGCCTCGGCATGGGCGCGGGCCTCCCGCGCGTCGGCCAGCTGGCTTTCGGACGTCTTCAGATCGCGCTCCACCGTCGCGACCTCGGACTCCAGCGCCGCGAGCTCGTCGGCGGCGCGCTTGCGGGTCCGCTCCGCCTCGCCGATGCGGTCCAGCAGGGTGACGCGCTCGCCTTCGATCTCCGCCGGACGCTCGGCCAGCTTCTCCAGCTCCTCCGTCGTCTCGGCGGCGCGGGCCTGGAGCTCGGCCAGACGGCCGTCCGTGCCCTCCAGCCGGCCGCGCCAGGACCGCTCCTCGTCGGCGATGGCGCCCAGGCGGCGGCGGCGCGCCTCGGCCTCGCGGACCAGCCGGTCGAGCGCGTTCTGCCGCTCCGCCTGTCCGGCGCGCCGCTCCGCCAGCCGGGCGCGCAGCTCCGCGATGCGGTTGCGCCCCTCCGCCGGGTCGGGCAGTTCCTCCAAGGCGGCGCGGGCCTCCTCCCAGGCGGCGTTGGCCTCGGCCAGATCCGACTCCAGCCGCTCGCAGCTCTCGGCCAGCGCCTGCAGGCGGGACAGGGCCGCCGCCGCCGCCTGGTTCAGGCGGGACAGGACGTCGCGCGCATTGGCGCTGGTGCTGAAGGC
>JAJUIU010000042.1 GCA_029267445.1 Rhodospirillaceae bacterium | reverse complement strand
GGCACCCCCTCTCCTGGCCTCTCCCCGGGGGGGAGAGGGATAGGCAGCGGTGAGGGCGGGCAGGCCGTCGCCTGCTGGCATCCGCTGGAGGCGGGGGCATGAGCGCGCCGCTGCTGGAGGCGCGGGGGCTGCGCGTGGCGTTCCGGATCAAGGGCGGGACGCTGCGCGCGCTGGACGGCGTCGACCTGACCGTGACGCGCGGGGAGACCGTGGCCGTGGTCGGCGAGTCCGGGTCGGGCAAGAGCACGCTGGCCCTGACCGTGGCGCGGGTGCACGCGCCGGCGGAGGGGCGGCTGGTGTTCGAGGATCGGGACTACACGGCGGCGACCGGGGCCGAGCTGCGGACGCTCAGGCGGCGCATGCAGATGGTCTTCCAGGACCCGTACGCCAGCCTGGATCCGCGCTGGCCGGTGTGGCGCAGCGTGACGGAGGGGCTGGCGGCCCATGGCCTGGCCGACCGGGCGGAGCGCCGCCGGCGGGCGGAGGATCTGTTGGAGGCCGTGGGCCTGCCGGCGGACGCGGCCGACCGGCTGCCGGCCCAGTTCAGCGGCGGCCAGCGCCAGCGCATCGCCATCGCCCGCGCCCTGGCGCTGGAGCCGGACCTGCTGATCGCGGACGAGCCGGTGTCGGCCCTGGACGTGTCGGTCCAGGCGCAGATCGTGGCATTGCTGGCGGACCTGCGGGCGCGCCTCGGCATCGCCACACTGCTGATCGCCCACGATCTGGCGCTGGTCTACCAGATCAGCGACCGGGTGCTGGTCATGTATCTGGGCCGGGTGGTGGAGACGGGGCCGACGGAGGCCGTGGTCGGGCGGCCGGACCATCCCTACACGGTCGCCCTGCTGGCGGCCACACCGGAGCCGGTGCCGGGCGGGGGCGGCCGGCGCCTGATCCTGCAGGGCGAACCGGCGAGTGCCGCCGACCCGCCGCCGGGCTGTCCCTTCCACCCGCGCTGCCCGATCGCCCGCGACCGCTGCCGGACGGACGCGCCGCCGCTGGCGGACCGGGGCGGGGATCGCGCGGTGGCCTGCCATTTCCCGGGCGAGCTGGCGATGCCCTGAGAGGCACCCCGGGCGGCATCCCGGTCAGCGCAGGCCTTCCTCCCGCAGCGTCTCCACGATCCGGTCCTGCCATGCCGCGACCCAGCGGGCGTTGTCGCCCAGCGGCAGTGTGCGGATGCGGTCGCGCAGATGGCGCCGCAGGTCCTCGCGCCGTTCCCGGTCGGCGGCGAGCGCCACGGCCTTGGCCACATACTCGTCCGCGCCGAAGGCGCAGAGATCGGCGAGGCCGGCGTTCGTCAGGTTGCTGTAGCTCAGCCGTTCGAAGAAGGCCTCACCCACCAGCGTCACGGTCGGAACACCCATCCACAAGGCCTCGCAGGTCGTCGTGCCGCCCGTCTGCGGCAGGGTGTCGAGTGCTATGTCGATGTCGTTGTAGTGGGGCATGTGGCGGCCGCGCACGGGGATGAAGGCGATCCGGTCGGCCGCGACGCCATGCTCGGCGAAGGCGCCCACGAGGTTGCGCCGGAAGGCGGGCACCGCCCCTTCCGGCCGCACCACGAGGAACCGGGAGCCGGGCACCTGATCGAGGATGCGGGCCCAGAGCGCGATCCCCTCCCGGCTGAACTTCACGGTGTTGTTCATGGTGCCGAAGGTGAGCACGCCGGTGCGCATCTCCGGGATGACGGGATCGATCGCGTACCCGTCCGCGAAGCCGACCGGACCCAGCGTCACCCAGCTGTCCGGCATCATGAACGGCTTCTCCAGCCGCAGCGCCGGGCCGGGATCGAGCCAGGGATCGACGAGGATGCGGTCGATGGTGGGCAGGCCGGCGGAATGGGGATAGCCCAGCCAGCTCACCTGGACGGGGGCGGTCCGCCACGCGAGCGGGGCGATCCGGTTCATGTGCGTGGTGCCGCCAAGCTCGAACACGATCTCCGGCGCGTCGGCACGGATCAGGTCGGCCACTTCGCGGTCCGTGCCACCCTCGATCACCCGGAAGCTGTCGACGCTTCGCCGGAACGCCGCCTGGACCGGATCATCGTCCTGCCTGAAGGCGTAGACGAAGACCTCGAACCGGGCGCGGTCGTAGGCGGTCAGCATCGGCCCGGCGAAGTAGGCGACGGGATGGCGGCGCAGGTCGGAGGACAGGATGCCGACGCGGATTTTGTCCCGCGCCACCCGCACCAGCGGCCCGAGCGGCGCCCGGTCGGCGCGGGCCTGGACGGTGCGGCCCCACTCCGTGTGCCAACGGAGGAGGGCGCGCCGTTCCTCGGGCCCGCGCACCTGGGGGAGCTGGGCATGCAGCGGGCCCCCCTGGCCCTTGCCCACCCAGTAGGGGAGCATGCGGGCGCGGTCGATCCGCTCCAGGCGCCTGAAATCGACGAGGCGGGCGAAGGTCTCCTGGATGGACCAGGCCGAATCCTCACGGTCCGGTGCCGAGTCCTGGAGGCGGCAGGCGAGCGCGTAGGCCTCGGCCATATGCTCCGCCTCGTCGCCGTGGCGGCTGTTGAGAAGGCTCCAGCAGAGCTTGCCCAGGGCGACGATGTCGCCGCCAGCGGCGGCCCTGCGCAGGTACGCGTTCGCCCGTTCGCGGTCGTTGAGCGCCAGGAAGTGGGCGCTGAGCGCCATCTGCGCGTCATAGCCGAGCTGGCCGGGCCGGTCGCACAACGGCTCGAGCAGGCTGACACCCTCCTCCACCGCGCCGACGCGCAGCAGGATCTGGCCCAGCAGGAGATCGAGCTGGGGCGAGGGGGTCCGGGCGCGCGCCGCCCGCACATCGGCCAGCGCCTCCTGGGCCCGCCCCAGCCGAAGCTGGATCTCGCCCCGCCGGAACGCCCAATTGTGGTTGCCGGGAACCGCCTGCTCCGCCTGGTCGATCGCGGCGAGGGCGGCCTCGTTGTCGTCCTCCGCCGTGCGCGCGCGGATCATCTGATCGTGGGCGATGACGTTGCGCGGATCGACGCGGAGGGCCCGGCGGGCGTAGTCCACCGCCTTGGACGGCTGCCCCAGCGTGATGTGCAGCTTCGCCAGATTGCACAGCGCGTTCAGATGGTTGCGGTCGAGCAGCAGGATGCGTTCGAAGGTCGCCCGGGCGGCAGCGAAGTCCCGCCGGCGGTTCTGGGCCACCCCCCGCAGGTTCAGCGCGCCGACATGGCGCGGGCTGCGCTTCAGGATCGCATCCAGCTCGCGGTCCAGCTCGTCCAGCCGGCCCGCCTCCAGCAATGCCGCGGCCTGCTTCAGATCAGCGGACATGACGGGGCGGTGCTGACGGGTGCCGGCGTGGCCGGACGATCGGCGGGGTCTGACGCGACGGGGTCTGGCGCGGCGGGGTCTGGCGCGGCGGGGTCTGGCGCGGCGGGGACGGCATGGGTCATCCCAAAGGTCTACTTCCTCAGGACGAACGCCTTCAAGGCCACAATCATTCATGTCACGCGGAGGACGCGGCACGGGCGAGGTATCGGGCTGCGGGCGGGCGCCAAAGGGGGCCGTTCGACAGGGCGCGTGGTGAGTAGCACCCACGGGCCCCCGTGACCGCGGCGCCCCGTACCTGTTCCGGCGACTTGTCTGAAAACCTCAGTTCGGGATGGGCTTGATGCGTATCGATGGTACCGGGTTGAACGAGCTGCTTCAGGGGACGCCGGAAGCGGATGAAATCTATGCCGGAGGTGGCAGCGACACGATCTACGGCTTCGCCGGCAACGACGTCGTGTTCGGCGGCAACGGCGGCGACTTCATCTATCCCCAGGGCGGGGACGACCTCGTCTTCGGGGACCGCTCCAACGACTGGCTGTTCGGCAGTGCCGGCAACGACACGCTGATCGGCGGCGAGGATTACGACCGGGCCGTCTATCGCGACGCGCCGGGTCCCGTCAGCATCGATCTCGAACAGGGGCTGGCGCTCGCCGACGGGCAGGGCGGCGTCGACACGCTGGACGACATCGAGGGCGTGATCGGCTCCGGCTTCAACGACACGCTGATCGGCAGCCAGGAGAACGAAGGCTTCGGCGGCGGCGACGGGGACGACTTCATCGACGGGCAGGGGGGCATCGACTCCGTCTCCCACGGCCTCGCCGCGAACGGGATCGACGCCGACCTGATCACCGGCATCATCGTCGGCCAGGGCACGGACACGGTGAGCGACATCGAGGAGGTCTTCGGATCGCCCGTGAGCGACACCATCCGGGGCAGCAACGAGGATGACGGGCTGTTCGGCGGCGCCGGCGCCGACAATCTGGAAGGACGCCAGGGCAACGACGTGCTGGGCGCCGACGACGGCGACGACACGGCCCGGGGCGGACAGGGCGACGACAATATCGGCGGCAACGCCGGGAACGACCTCGTGAACGGCAATATCGGCGAGGACGTCGTCTATGGCGGCCAGGGCGACGACACGGTCTATGGCGGGCAGAACGACGACGCCGTGTTCGGCGATCTGGGCAACGACTTCGTCTCCGGCGATCTCGGCGACGACCGCGTGGCGGGGGGACCCGGCGCCGACATGTTCAACTTCGCGCCCGGCGACGGCAGCGACACCTTCCTGGACTTCACCCCGACCGAGGGGGACCGGCTGGTCCTGCCGGCGGGCACGGTCTACACGCTGGGCAACGAGGACGGGGCCGTAAGGGTGGACATCACGGCCAGCGACAGCTTCGTCCTGTCCGGCGTGCCGGCCGGGACGTTCGATCCGGGCTGGCTGATGTTCGTCTAGGCCGGACGGGGACACGGCCGCCGGGCCTGTGACATCGCGCGGCCGCTGATCTGGATCAGGGTTTCCAGCCTCCACCGGGGAGATGGTTCCGCCATCGCCAACGGAGGCACGCATGGAAACCCTGATCTTCGGCCTGCTGTTCATCCTGATCGCAGGCTTCCTCCTCTCCGCCCTGTTCACCACCGGGTACGTCGCGGCCATGGCGCTGGGCTCCATCAAGGGCCCGGCGATGGCGCCGCAGGCGCCGGTGTCGCGGGCGGCCTGAGGCGGGCGAGGCGGGGCGTGGCGCACCCACGCCCCCGACCCGTTAATGGGCCGATAAGAAGGATTATGGAAATCCCTCACGGGACATGCGATGGGCATGGATGAAAGGCGCCGCCCGCGCGTTCGCACCGGTCACCAGCCTTTGATCGGCAACAGGCACGATGACCAGACGCGAACCGCTGCGGCCCGGTGACCGCGTTCCCGAAATCCGCGTGGCGAGCACGGTCAATCCCACATTCCATTTCGACACGATCGCCGGACGCTATGTGGCGCTGCTCTTCTTCGGTAGCACCGGGGCGGACGGCGTGCCCGAGGCCCTCCAGGCCGCCCTGCGCAACGCCGGCGCCTTCGCCGCCGCGCGCTGCACCCTGATCGGCGTCAGCATGGACGCGGGCGACCGCGACCTGCCGTGGCTGCGGGAGAGCTTCCGGAACCATCTGCTGTTCTGGGACTTCGACGGGGCGATGACCCGCGCCGTCGGCCTGATCGATCCGGCCGGACCGGAGCCCTTCCGGCCCACCTGGGTGCTGCTCGACCCGATGCTGCGCTGCCTCGGCACCTTCGCCCTGGCGGAAACCCATGTGCTGCTGAGGACCGTCGCCGCGCTCCCGTCGGTCGACGACCATGCGGGCGTCCCGGTCAACGCGCCCGTGCTGATCCTGCCGCGCGTGTTCGACGCGGCGCTGTGCCGGGACCTGATCGACGCCTACGAGCGCGACGGCGGCGGACCGTCCGGCTTCATGCGCGAGATCGACGGACGCACCATCGGCATCATGGACCCGACATTCAAGCGGCGGCGGGACGCGGGCATCGACGACCAGGATATCCGCGCGCGTATCCGCCGGGCGATCTCCGGACGGCTGCTGCCGGAGATCAAGCGGTCCTTCTGCTTCGAGGCCACGCGCATGGAACGGTACATCGTCGCCTGTTACGACAGCGCGGACAGGGGCTTCTTCCGGCCGCACCGGGACAACACGTCGAAGGGGACCGCCCACCGTCGTTTCGCGGTCACCATCAACCTGAACGCCGAGGACTACACGGGCGGCGATCTGCGCTTCCCGGAGTTCGGCATCCGGACCTACCGGGCCCCGACCGGTGGCGCCGTCGTCTTCTCCTGCAACCTGCTGCACGAGGCGACCCCGGTGCTCACCGGCCGCCGCTACGCCTTCCTGCCCTTCCTCTACGATGACGCGGCGGCCGTGATCCGGAAGCAAAACCTGCGGTTCATCGGTCCGGAACAGGCGGAGCCGACCGGAACGGAGGCACTGGCGGGCTGAGCCCGGCCATGGCGCTTCCATCCGCCGTGCCGGAACGCCGATGATGGCGCCGGATGAAAGCGGACCGGTCGCGCGTTGGCATGTTCGACGGGGTTTGCGACGATCCGCGAAACTTGCCCCACGCGGACGGCGTATGGCCCACGGAGCCGGCTGCGGCCGGATTGCGGCCGCCCGTTCCGGTCGCGAGGGTGGAACGGGCGGCCTTTTTTCCAATGTTCGGGAGAGGCGCGAGGGTGGCTTCGCAGGATTTCAACGCCGGATTGACGGGCCAGCTGCCGGCCCTGCGCCGCTATGCGCTGGCGCTGACGCGGTCGCGCGACGAGGCCGACGACCTCGTCCAGGACTGCGTGGCCAAGGCGATGGCGTCGGCCGCCCAGTGGCGCCCTGGGACCGACCTGCGCGCCTGGCTGTTCCGCATCCTCTACACCTGCCATGTCAGCCGCATCCGCAAACAGCAGGTGCGCGGCACGCCCACGTCCGTGGACGAGGTGGAGATCGGCATGGCGGCCGACCAGCAGGCCCGGCTGGAGGCCAAGCAGATCATCGCCGCGCTGGACGCCCTGCCCGCCGCGCAGCGCGACGCCATCCTGACCGTGGCGCTGGACGACATCCGCTATGACGAGGCGGCCCGCCGCCTCGGCATCCCCATCGGCACCTTCATGTCCCGGATCGCGCGCGGGCGGGAGGCGTTGCGGCGGATCGTCGACGGGAAGCCGAACCTGCGCGTGGTGGAGGGCGGTCGTGGCTGACGAGATCAACGAGACCGATCTGCACGCCTTCCTGGACGGCGAGCTGGACGAGCGGCAGACGGAGCATGTGCTGACGTGGCTCGACACCCATCCGGAGGCGCGGGACCGGCTGCGCGCCTATGCCGAGCACAAGCTGCTGGTCGCCGCCACGGCCGGAACCGGCGCTTGGCCGGCCGCGCGGCCGGAACCCCCGGTGTCGAAACCGTCCGGCCCGCTGCGGCACCTGACCCGCGCGGCGGCCGCCCTGGCGCTGTTCGCGGCCGGGTGGGCCGCCAGCGAGGTAGCGCGGACGAACCACCCCACCATGGTGCCGACCTACGCCCGCGACGCCGTGGAGTCCCACGAGCTGTTCGCCGAGGATCGGGAACGACCGGTGGAGGTGCCGGGCTCGCGCCGGGACGAGATCGTCCGCTGGCTGTCGGTCAAGCTGGGCGAGCCGGTGGAGATCCCGGAGCTGCGGCAGGTCGGGCTGACGCTGGTCGGCGCGCGGCTGCAGACTGCGGACGGTCCGATCGGGCAGCTCGTCTACGAGGATGGCGAGGGACACAGGCTCACCCTGTCGCTGGCCCCCGACGAGACGGAGGCGCCGCCCGACCTCTCCGTTTCGGAGATGGACGGCTATGTCGTCGGGTACTGGCGCGGCCGGCGATTCGCCTACGCGCTGGTGGCCAAGTCCACGCCGCTGCAGATGGCGGAGATCGCGGTGGCGCTGGGCGCGCCCCGCTACTGACGGCGAACCCGGAGGGCGGACCATGCTGACATCCGGCGGGACGGCGCCTACGCGATGGCGGCGACACCTGCGCACCGGTCTGTGGCTGGCGGCGACCTGCGCGGCCGCGGGCGGCGCCTACGCGACCGGGCTGAGCGCGGGCGCCCCGCACATGACCCATGTCGCACAGGCCACCTGCGGCGTCGCAGGATCGTCCATCGGCTTGTCGCTCCCCCTCGAGATTCTGGGACGCGAGGTGCCGCATGCCACCCTGCGGATCGGTCCATTGGAACTGGAGGGCATGGACGGGCCCGTCCAGCTCGCGTTCCAGCTGGACCGGGACGAGCTGCGGCATACCGGCCTGGAAGGCGACACGGTCATCATTCCGCTGGCGACCGACGCGGCCGGGCGGCCGCCGAAACGGCTGACGCTGGGCTGCCGAGGCGATCGACTGGCCCTCGTCCGCTTCGACTGGGAGCGGCGCCGCCCGGAATATGTCGAGCTTGCCGCCAGGGTCGAAGCGGGCGCTGGGGAGAGGTGAGCCCGCCTCAGATGATCCAGGCGGGGTCGAACTGGCCGGGCGTGATGCCGGCGATGAAGACGCCCGTGGTGAAGCCCTCCGCATCGACGCCGACGCGGATGATGGTGCCCGCCAGGCCGTTCACGGTGCCGGAGACGAGCTGGTAGCCGGCGATGCCCTCCAGCCGGACGCGGTCGCCCTCGGCCGGGTCGAAGTCGAAGATCCAGTCGAACCCGTCGTCCAGCCGGTAGACGAACAGGTCCGCCTCGGCGCCGCCATAAAGCACGTCGTTGCCCCGGTCGCCGTAGATCAGGTCCCGCCCGGCGCCGCCGTATAGCCAGTCCCCGTCGGCACCCCCGCGCACCGTGTCGGCGCCGTCCCCGCCATAGACAACGTCGCGGCCGAGATTGCCGTTGATCTCGTCGTCGCCCCGGTCGCCATAGACCCAATCGTCGTCACGGCCGCCGAACAACGTGTCGTTACCGGCTCCGCCGAAGACGACATCCCGGCCCATGTTGCCGTTGATGATGTCGTTGCCCTGGTTCCCGTAGAGGGCGTCGTTCGCCTCCATCCCGTAGAGGGTGTCGTTGCCGTCCCCACCCTGGACGGAGTCGTTGCCGTCCCCGCCGTCCACCAGATCTTCGCCGGCGTCGCCCCACAGCGTGTCGTTCCCGGCACCGCCCAGCAGCGTGTCGTGCCAAGCGTCGCCCGCCACCATGTCGGCCCCGTCCCCGCCCGACAGGCTGTCGGCGCCATCCCCGCCGGACAGGTGGTCGGCCCCCGCGCCGCCGAACAGCGTGTCGTCGCCGCCCCGGCCGTTCAGAACGTCCATCAGGGCCGTGCCGAGATCGAGGTCGCCCCCCGGCCCCAGGAACTTGGTGCGGCCGAGCGTCAGCGGGGTGGCGCCGTCACGCGGGCCGTAGAGGAACTGGATCGCCTGGATATCGAACAGGCCCCAGGTCGTCGGCTCCGGGCTGACCCAGGTGTAGCTCATCACCGTGTTGGCGCGGGTGTCGAGAGCCTCGGTCAGGTGGGGGCCGCGGTCGCCCTCGCCATAGGGGCCTGGATGCTTCAGCCCGAGCCCGTGGCCGATTTCATGCCGGATCAGGGTCGGCGAGATGTTCGAGACCCTGGTGGAGAACCAGACGTCGCCGACCCTGGCGCTGACCTCCAGATTGAAGGACTGCGACGTGGTCGGCAGGTAGGCGTAGCCTCCCGGCCCCATGTCGTGCCGTCCGAAGCGCATGACGCCCTGATCGTGCGCCACCTCCACGAACCGGACGTTGGCGAAGGCCGAAATCTCCGCGAGCGCGCGGCGGACCTCGGCCCGCCAAGCCTCGTCCAGCGGCTGGAAGGTGGCGGCCGCCTGATCCTGGGTGGCGCCTTCGCGCAGGTTGGCGAGCTGGTATCCCGGCGGCAGGAAATCGAAGAAGCTGTAGGTGATGACGGTCTCGTTGACGTTGCCGATGGGCCGGTCGGCGTTCATCCGCCCCGGATTGCCCGCCAGCCCCACCAGCGCGTCGACATTGATGATGCCCGAGACGCCCTGGTCCGGCACGTAGACGTCGCGCGGGGTGTTGTCGGGGGCCACGCCGAACAGGGCGCTGCACGCGGGGCAGCCGCAGGTGAGGACGCCGTCGGTCATGCCCGGGCCGCCCCCACGCGGGTCGGGCCCCGGCGCGGCGGCGGGGGCCGCGGGGCCCGGAGCGGGAAGTGCCGGAACGCCTGAGTCACGCATGCCCAAGGATCGCCCATCCAGTTCACGACGCAACCGAGGCTAGCACAGCCGGCGGCCGCTGTCCCCCGGTGCGCAGTGCCGGATCAGCTGTCCAGACGGACGAGTACTTTCCCCATAGTCTCCCCCCGCATCAGGCGGCAGAACTGCCCGGGGGCGGCGTCCAGACCCTCCGCCACGTCCTCCAGGTTCCGCAGCCGCCCGTCCGCGAGCCAGCGCGACAGGCGCCGCCGGATGTCGTCCCGGCGGGCCATGTGGTCGTAGACGACGAAGCCCCGCACCTCCGCCCGGCGGCCGACGAAGAGGCCGAGCGGCGGCGACGGGTACGGGGTCGCGGCGTTGTACTGGGAGGCCGAGCCGCAGAGCACGATCCGCCCGCCGATGGCGAGCAGCGGGATCGCCGCGTCCAGCACCGACCCGCCGACATTGTCGAAATAGACGTCGATGCCGTCCGGGCAGGCGGCCTTCAGGGCCTCGGTCCAGCCCTCGGCCTTGTAGTCGACGCAGGCGTCGAAGCCAAAGGTGCCGGTGGCGAGACGGCACTTCTCCGGCCCGCCCGCGATGCCGACGGCACGGCAGCCGGCGATGCGGGCGATCTGGCCGACGAGACCGCCGACCGAACCGGCGGCGGCGGAGACCACGACCGTGTCGCCCGGTCGGGGCCGGCCGGTGTCGATCAGCCCGGCGAAGGCGGTGAGCCCGTTGATGCCGAGGGCGCCCAGCCAGAGCCGCGGGTCCGGGCCACCAGCGGGAAGCGTCTCGGCGTCGGTCGCCGGAACCGCCGCCTCCGTCTGCCAGCCGCCCCTGCAGAGCACGAGCTCGCCGGGCGCGAAGCCGGGATCGCCGGAGGCGACGACCCGCGACACCGTCTCCCCCGGCATCACATGGCCGACGCCGAAACCCGGCGTGAAGGGATAGCGGCCGGCCATGGCGAGCCGCTGGTAGGGGGCGAGCGAGAGCCAGAGGTTGCGGACATGCAGCAGACCCGGACCAGCCGTCGGCACCTGGGAATCGCGCAGCTCGAAATCCGCCTCGACCGGGACGCCCTCGGGCCTGCGGGCGTAGATGACCTGCCGGTTCGCCATGGAATCCTCGTGTCCGGTTCCGTTTCCAGGCTTAAGAATGTCTCAACTCCGCCGGAGAGATGCTAGGACTTCGGCATAACCATGTGTGGCCCGGCCGAATGGACCATCGCGCGATCCTCGACGCCGCCTTCCGCGGGCTCCCGCCCGAGCGGGCGGCCTATCTGCGCAAGCTGGCGGACCGGCTGCAGCTCCGCCCCGATCTGGAGGACAGGCGCCACCTGCTGTACCCGGTGCTGGCGGCGGCGGCCCCCGCCATCGAGCCGGTGCTGGACGCTCAGGCGCTGGCCGGGATCGCCACCGGCTTCGTCCGCGCCAACGCGGAGGGGATCGCCGCCACGATCTATGGCCCGGACTATCTGACGGACGCGGGTGCGGCCATGAAACCCTGGGCGGAACGGTTCCTGGCCGTGCTGGCGGCGGAGATCATGGACGCCATGGCGCGCGGCGAGGTGGCCGTGGCCGAGCGGACCGTCTGGCGCTTCAGCTCCGACGGGACAGGCCCGCGCTTCCCCTACGGCGATCCCGACTTGGACTGACGGGCCCTACCCCGCCGCCGCCTCTGCCAGTTCGCAGAGCATGTGGCCGACAGCGATGTGCATCTCCTGGACGCGCGGGGTGTGCGCCGAGGGCACGCGGACGCAGACGTCGCAAAGCTCCGCCATGCGCCCCCCGCCCTGCCCGGTGAGGCCGATCACCACCACGCCCATCTCCCGCGCCGCCTCGATCGCGGCGACGACGTTCCGGCTGTTGCCGCTGGTGGAGATGGCCACCAGCACGTCCCCCGCCCGGCCCAGCCCCCGCACCTGCCGGGAGAAGACATGGTCGAAGCCGTAATCGTTGCCGATGGCGGTCAGCGCCGAACTGTCGGTGGTCAGCGCGAGGCCGGCCAGCGGACGGCGCTCGACCAGGAAGCGGCCGACGAACTCCGCCGCCAGATGCTGGGCGTCGGCCGCCGAACCGCCGTTGCCGCAGAACATGACCTTGCCGCCCGCCCGCAGCGACCGGACGATATGGTCGCCCGCCAGGGCCACCTGGTCGGCCATGGCGGCGAGCGCGCGGAAATTCTCCGCGGATTCGAGGAAGGCGCCGCGGACCTGATCGACGGGACTGCTGGACATGGACGGGGAACTCTCTGGACGGGACACGGCCGCACCATAAGGCAACCGGGCCCCCGGGTCACTGCTTGTAGGTCGGATCCTCGCGGTCGAGCCGGCGGATGAGGCCCGCCCATTCCATGGTCCCGGCCGCCTTGAAGGCCATGGCGGCCTGCTGGCGGACGGCGGCCTGGATCTCCGGCGGCGGCACGACGATGCCGTCCTTGCCGGCCGACAGCGCCGCCACCTGCATCTGGCAGGCGCGCTCCAGGAAGAAGGCCAGCACGAAGGCCTGGGACACGGTGCGGCCGACGGTCAGGGTGCCGTGGTTGCGCAGGATCATCGCCGGCTTGTCGCCGAGGTCGGCGCCCAGCCGGTCGATCTCCCCCTCGGCCACGGCCAGCCCCTCGTAATCGTGGTAGGCGATGTTCTCGTGGAACAGCAGAGCGTTCTGGGTGATGGGCAGCAGCCCGTGCTTCTGGGTGGCCACCCCCACCCCGGCCGGCGTGTGCAGATGCATGACGCAGGCGGCGTCGGCCCGCGCCTTGTGCACGGCGAAATGGACGACGAAGCCCGCCGGGTTCACCGGGTGCGGGCTGTCCATCACCTTGTTGCCGGCATGGTCGATCTTGACGAGGGAGGAGGCCGTGATCTCCCAGAAATGCAGGCCGAAGGGGTTGATGAGGAAATGCCCCTCCTCCCCCGGCACGCGGGCGGAGATGTGGGTGTAGATCAGGTCGTCCCAGCCGTGCCGCGCGACCAGACGGTAGCAGGCGGCAAGGTCGACGCGGACCTGCCACTCCGCCTCGGACACCTGGTCACGGACGCTGGGCACGGCCTTCAGTTCGCTGTGCATGGCACACCCCTCCCCCGGGCGGTCGGTTGCTTTCCGGGGAGTGTGGACCCGCGCGCGGGCCCCGGTAAAGGGGCCCGGAAGGGGCGGCCCGCCCTCAGCGGGCGAAGATCATGCCGTCGTCCTTGAAGGCCTTGAACTCCAGCGCGTTGCCGCTGGGGTCCAGCAGGAACATGGTGGCCTGCTCGCCGACCTGGCCCTGGAAGCGGATGCCCGGCTCGATGATGAACCTGACGCCGGCGGCCTTCAGCTTCTCCGCCATGGCGTGCCAGGCGTCCCAGCCCAGGATCAGGCCGAAATGGCGCACGGGCACGTCGTGGCCGTCCACCGGGCTGTGGTTGCGGTGCCCGACCTCGTCCGGCGCCAGATGTGCCACGATCTGATGGCCGTACAGATCGAAATCGACCCATTCCGGCGCGCTGCGCCCCTCCGGACAGCCCAGCAGGCCGCCATAGAAGGCGCGGGCGGCCTCCAGATCGTCGACGGGGAAGGCCAGGTGGAAGCGGGGACGGCTGTCGGTCATCGCGGAATCCTCATCCAGGCGGGCTTCATGCGGGCGAAGCGCCATACGAGGATATTCGACACGCGCGCCGGGCGGGACAAGGGGCGATCACGCCGCACCGGCCCGCCCCGGGCGCAGGCCTCACGCGGCACGGCGGGGCAGCTGCACCACGCGCGGCCGGGCGAACTGGCCGAGGCTCCGCCGCTCCTCCCGCAGGGCTTCGATCAGGTCGCCGATGCTTTCGCGGGCGAAGCCCCGCTCGTCGTCCCAGGCCTCCTTGGCCAGGGCGATGAAGCCGTCCAGCAGACGGGCCTGGACGAAGGCGGCTTCTTCGAGTTCGCGGCTGAGGGTGCGCTTCATGGCGGGGCTCCGGGAGGCGTCGGTTTGGACTTCGCTTGCGGAGACGAAAGCACGAAGTTTCTTAACGGAGTCTGAACCCTGCCCGGCCACGACTTGGCAAACTGGTGGTATTTCTTCCGGTCGATCCTTTCATCACTTGCGGAAGTACCGCTTTCGGCGATCCCCTGTGGAGACGGCCACCGTCAGTGCCTGTCGCCGATCCGCCTTGCCGGCGACTGTCCCAGGAACAGCTCCAGCAGGTGCAGCGAGCGTCCGGGGATGTCGATCGTCGCCTCCGGCTGGATCGGCTCCTCCACGCCGGGGTCCGGCCGTGCGGTGTCCAGCAGCCGCAGCCAGGAATAGCCGCCGACGACGAGCGGCAGGGTGAAGGGCACCACGTCGTGGTGGGCGTTCAGGATCAGCAGCAGCGTCTTCTCCGCCGACGGGCGGCGGATGCCGGTCGCCTGGGCCCGCCCATCCATCAGCATGCCGAGGCAGCGGGCGTTCGGGTCCTGCCACTGCTCCGGCGACTTCTCCTCCCCGGCGGGTGTGAGCCAGGTGACGTCCTTGACCCCCAGCTCGTCATTGTAGGCGCCGGTCAGGAAGCGCCCCCGGCGCAACAGCGGCAGGGCCTGACGCAGGCCGATCACGCGGCGCACGAAGGCGATGAGGTCCTGGCCCTTGCCGTCGATCCCATCCCAGTCGAGCCAGCTGATCGGGTTGTCCTGGCAGTAGGCGTTGTTGTTGCCGCCCTGGGTGCGGCCGAACTCGTCGCCCGCCAGCAGCATCGGCGTGCCCTGGGACAGCAGCAGGGTCGCCAGCATGTTGCGCTTCTGCCGCTCGCGCAGCTCCACGATCTCCGGATCGTCGCTCGGCCCCTCGACCCCGTGGTTCCAGGAGAGATTGTGGGAGTGGCCGTCGCGGTTGTCCTCCCCGTTGGCGAGGTTGTGCTTGTCGTTGTAGGCGACGAGGTCGTTGAGCGTGAAGCCGTCGTGGGCGGTGACGAAGTTGACGCTGGCCCAGGGCTTGCGGCCCCGGCGGTTGAAGAAGTCGCCGGACGCGGTGAGGCGGGCGGCGAGGTCCGGAAGGCTGCCCTCGTCGCCTTTCCAGTATGACCGGACGGTGTCGCGGTAGCGGTCGTTCCACTCCGCCCAGCCGGGCGGGAAACCGCCGACCTGGTAGCCGCCGGGGCCGACGTCCCAGGGCTCCGCGATCAGCTTCACGCGCGACAGGATCGGGTCCTGGCGGCAGCTGTCGAGGAAGCCGCCCCCCTCGTCGAAGCCGTAGGGTTCGCGCGCCAGGATGGTGGCGAGGTCGAAGCGGAACCCGTCGACATGCATCTCGGTGACCCAGTAGCGCAGGCTGTCGGTCACCATCTGCAGGACGCGCGGGTGGGACAGGTTGAGGGTGTTCCCGGTGCCCGTGTCGTTGATGTAGTAGCGCGGCTGGTCCGGCAGCAGGCGGTAGTAGCTGGCGTTGTCGATGCCCTTGAAGGACAGGGTGGGCCCGAGCTCGTTGCCCTCGGCGGTGTGGTTGTAGACCACGTCCAGGATCACCTCGATCCCGGCGTCGTGGAAATGGGCCACCATCTCCTTGAACTCGCTGACCCGGTCGCCGGAGAGGTAGCGGGGATCGGGGGCGAAGAAGCCGATGGAGTTGTAGCCCCAGTAGTTCTTGAGGCCCTTCTCGATCAGGTACCGGTCGTCGATGAAGGCGTGGATCGGCAGCAGCTCCACCGTGGTGACGCCGAGCGTGCGGAAGTGGTCCACCACCTCCTTCTGCATCAGGCCGGCGAAGGTGCCGCGCAGCGGCATCGGCACGGCGGGGTGCAGCATGGTGTGGCCGCGCACGTGCATCTCGTAGACGATCGTGCGCTCCCACGGCACGCCGGGGGGCCGGTCGCGGCCCCAGGTGAAGGCCGGGTCCACCACCCGGCATTTCGGCATGGCGGCGGCGCTGTCGCGCGTGTCGAGGGTGAGGTCGGTCTGGCGCGAGCGGAGCCTGTAGCCGAACAGCGCGTCCGACCAGCGCAGACTGCCCACCAGCGCCTTGGCGTAGGGATCGAGCAGCAGCTTGTGCGGGTTGAAGCGGTGCCCCTCCGCCGGGGCGAAGGGGCCGTGGACGCGGTAGCCGTAGACGGTGCCCGGCCGCGCGTCCGGCAGATAGCCGTGCCAGACCTCGTCTGTGTATTCCGGCAGGACGATGCGCTCCAGCTCCCGGTGGCCGCCGGCGTCGAACAGGCAGAGCTCCACCTTGGTGGCGTGGGCCGAGAACAGGGCGAAGTTGACACCGAGCCCGTCCCAGGTGGCGCCCAGGGGGTACGGAAGCCCCTCCTCCACCCGCGACTTCTTGATGATCTGCGGTGCCGCCGCCTGATCGCGCATGCGCAAGTCCCTCTCTCAGGTCCGACCGAGCCTTCCGCAAGGCTTTCCGACGAACGGGACGGTAACGGCGGCGGGGCGGGAATGTCGCAACGCGGCGAGCGGCGCGGGTGGAGCGGAGGGCGCCGGGCTGTGACCTTTTGTGCAATCGGAGATACCGACAGGTTCCACGTGTTGGAGCGCTCTGGCGAAGCGGGAGTCCGAGATGCCCCAAAGCAGCACCACGCGTTCCCCCATTCCCGCGGAGGCCGAGCCGGCCAACACGCGGCCGCTGATCGTCGACCTCGACGGCACGCTGCTGCGCACGGACCTGCTTTACGAGAGTCTGGCCCTGCTGGCGCGGGCGCGGCCGTGGCTGCTGCTGCTCCTGCCGGTCTGGTGGCTGTCCGGCGGGAAGGCGGGCGTGAAGCGGGAGATCGCGCGCCGGGTCGACCTCGACGTGTCGACGCTGCCGCTGAACCGGCCCTTCCTCGACTGGATCAGGGCGGAGCGGATGCGGGGACGCGCCGTCGCCATCGTCTCGGCCGCCGACCAGTCGCTGGTGGACAGGATCGCGGACGATATCGGGCTGTTCGACGCGGCGCTGGGCAGCGACGGGCGGGTGAACCTGTCCGGCCACCGGAAGATCGAGGCGATCGTGGACCGATTCGGGCCGGACTTCACCTATTGCGGGGACGCGCCGGTGGACATGCATGTCTGGCGACACTGCCGCTCGGCCGTCCTGGTCGGCCGGGGCACGCGGCTGGCGGCCCGGCTGCCGGCGGACGTGGTGGTGCACGAGCGCTTCGCGTCGGAGCCCGCCTCGCCGCGGACCTGGGCCAAGGCCCTCAGGCTGCACCAATGGGCGAAGAACGCGCTTCTGTTCGTGCCGCTGCTGCTGTCGGGCCTGGCGTCGGATCCGCGGGCGGTCGGGCTGGCGGCGCTGGGGTTCCTGATCTTCGGACTGGTCGCGTCGGCCACGTACCTGCTGAACGACCTGATCGACCTCGCCGCCGACCGCCAGCACCGCAGCAAGCGCAACCGGCCCTTCGCCTCCGGCGCGCTGCCGCTGGCGGAGGGGCTGGCGGCGATCCCGGTCCTGGCCGTGGCCGTGGGCGCGCTGCTGCTGGCGATGCCGCCCGCCTTCGCGGTGGTCACGCTGCTCTATGTCGTGGTCACGCTGGCCTACTCGTTCCGGCTGAAGCGGGTGCCGATCCTGGACCTGTTCGTGCTGGCGTTCCTGTTCACGGTGCGGCTGCTGGCGGGCATCGCGGCGATCGGGGCGGTTCCCTCGCCCTGGCTGCTGACCTTCTCGATGTTCTTCTTCCTGAGCCTCGCGGCGATGAAGCGCTACACCGAATGCGGCGCGCTGACGCGCAGCGGGCGGCAGGCCACGCCCGGGCGCGGCTACAGGGCCGGGGACGAACCCTGGCTGATGGCCATGGGTGCCGGAAGCGGCTTCTGCTCCGTGCTGGTCTTCTTCCTCTATCTCGTGGAGCCCTACTCCCCCGCCCACGCCTATCCCACGCCGCAGGCGCTGTGGCTGATCTGCGGCATCCTCGGCTACTGGCTGAGCACGGCGTGGCTGCTGGCCCTGCGCGGGGAGATGGACGACGATCCCGTGCTCCACGCCGTCAAGGACCGGACGTCGCGCCTGCTGGGGGTGGCGAGCCTGATGCTTGTCGCCGCGTCCCAGGTCCGCTGGCCGGCGGCGCTGTCATGAGGGCCCCCCGCGACCGGGAGGGCCGGCGGTTCGCCGACGCGCCCTTCAGCTTCGGACGGATCGAACGCTGGGCGGTGATCGGCGCCGTCACCTTCGCGGCGGTCGCCGTGGGCGCCGGCTTCGTCGTCGGCGGGGGCGACGCCTTCCAGCACCTGAAGCGCATCGATGCCGTGCTCGTGCTGACGCTGCTGGCGCTGTCGCTGCTGAACTACGGCGTGCGGATCGCCCGCTGGCTGATGTTCACCCGCGCGACCGAGCTTCCGGTGCCGGGCGGGCGCAACAGCGTCTACTTCCTGGCCGGCTTCGCCATGTCCACGACGCCCGGCAAGCTGGGCGAGGCGGTGCGCCTTTGGTTCATGCGGCGCGGTCACGACCTGCCCTACGAGCGGACGGCCGGGCTGATGATCGCCGACCGGCTGAGCGACGCGGCGGCGGCGCTGCTGCTGACCCTCGCGGGGCTGGGCGGCGTCTTCGCCGGTCATGGCTGGACGGTGGCGGCACTGGTCGCCATCGTGGCGGCGGCGTCAGCCGTGCTGCTGATGCCGGGCTGGAGCGTGCCGATGGTGAACACGGCCTACCGCATGGTCGGCCGGGCGCCGCGCCTGTTCGGGTCCGTCCGACGCATGCTGATCCACACCGGCCGCCTGGGATCCCCCGGCCTCTATCTCGCCGGGCTCGGCCTGGGGCTCGTCGGCTGGGGGGCGGAGGCGCTGGCGCTGTGGGTGCTGCTGGACGCGATGGGTGCGGATGTCGGGCTGCTGCAGGCGGTTTTCGTCTTCTGCTTCGCCATGCTGGTCGGCGCCATCGCCATGCTGCCGGGCGGGCTCGGCGGGACGGAGGTGTCGATGGTCGGTCTGCTGATCGCCCTGGGCGTCAGCCCGGACATCGCCATCGGCGCCACGGCCGTGATCCGCATCACCACGCTGTGGTTCGCGGTGGCGCTGGGGTTCGCGGTGCTGCCGCTGGCCATGCGCCTGATCCGGCCCGACGGCGGCGAACCCCGGCCGAAACCGGCGGGCGAAGCGGCGCTGTAGGCGCCGCCCGAGAGGCGTCCGTCAGGACGCGCCCGCCGAGACCGGCCGCACCTCCGGGCCTTCGTCGCGCAGGAGTGTCGCCCGCATGAGGACGACCGTGTAGGGGTTCCAGGTGGACAGCGTGAAGTAGATGTCGGCACCGCCATCCCCGGTCGGCCTCGTGAAGGACGGGATCAGATAGGGGCCATAGGCGTCGCCGGCGATGTGCGGACGGAACGGGTCCGTGACGGCCGCGCAGGGACGCCCGGGTGCGGGCGGCCCCCAGGGATGGATGAAGCGGCAGTCGCCGTCGACCGGCGGGTCGAAGACGATCAGCGGCTCCGACCACGGCCCCCAGGGCAGATCGGCCGTCCGCATCAGGATCTGGGAGCGGTGCATCGGGCCCAAGCAGTTGTAGAGCATGATCCACTTGCCGAGCTGCCGGTCCCAAGCGGCGGAGACCTCCCCCATGCAGGGCTGGTCGAACAGGGGTACGGCCTCGTGCTCCGCCGTGCTCCAGCGCGGCAGACCGTCCACCATGCCGGCGAAGTAGCGGCGGGCGGTCGGATCCTCCACGAGGCCCGCCGGCGTCACGGCCAGGAAGGGCGGGCTCGCCCGGTAATGGCCGGTGCCGAAGAACAGGACGGCGCCGCCCGGCGGTGTCGGCAGGCCCGGCACCTCGACCTCTCCGATGGTCGCGGCGGCGACATTGATGAAGCGGTCGGTGGACAGGGTCCCGACCTGCCGGAACGTGGCGCCGTCATCCTCCGACACCGCCATCACCGAGCGCCCCATCACGCGGTGGTGGAGGCCGTGGTCGGTGGTGACGACCACGTACATGCGCCCGTTGGCGCTGAACCCCGTGGTCGGCACCTCGAACGGACCGGAGGCGACGCCGGGGATGGAGAGCGGGGCGTAGGCGCCGTCCTCCGCCCGGGGCACGGTCAGGCGCAGGCAGCCTTCCGGATCGCGGTCGGTGGTGTGGGCGATCAGGTCGGCGTCGCGCGGCCGCCAGACGCCCGGCCGGGGATGGGTGTCCCCGAACAGGAAGTAGAGCCGGCCGTCATGCTCGAACGAGGCGCCGAGGTCGGTGCCCCAGAAGCCGTAGCGGCTCTCCGTCATGTTGACGGTATGGAGCCCCGTCTCCCGGTCCGTCTCGCCGACCAGCTGGCAGACCTTGCGGGTGGCGAGCGGCTGGACGCGGATGGGTGCCGCCGTCCGCTCCTGCCCCGGCAGAGTGACGGCGGGCGGAAGCGTGCTCAGCGCGGCGGCGGCGGGAAGCGCCAGGACGGCGACCCCCGCCAGCATCTTCAGATAATCGCGGGCGTTCATGGCGCGGGACCATCGCGCCCGAAGACTGACCGATTGGTTAATGCCGCAGGGCGGCCCCCGGAATGCCACGGCCCGCAGGCTCCGGCACTCCGCCGACTGCGCCGCCCCCGTCACGACACGGGGCTCCGTGCGCTCCCGTCGTCATTCGGCGGCATGGGGCACCGGCGCCGCGAAGGGTCCACGCGGCACGCCCGGTCCCGCCCGGCCCCGCAGGGACAGCCAAAGGGCGGCCAGCAGCAGCAGGAGCCCCCAGGCGTAGACGGAGCCGAGCGTGGCCTGCTGCCACGCGGGCGCCGCCATGAACCGGCCCAGCAGGATCGGCACCGGCACGATCAGGAGGGCCGCGGCGGCGACGACGGCCGGCGACGGCCGGGCCCAGAAGAACAGCGGCAGCAGGAACAGTGTGTAGTGGATCCAGGCGAGCGGCGAGGCCAGCAACGCCCCCAGCAGGCCGAAGGCGCTCGCCTTCAGCGGGTCAGGCCGCGCCCGCAGAGCCCAGACCGCCAGCGCGCCCAGCAGCAGCACGGCGGCCGCCGTGCCCAGCATGTCAAGGCCGAAACGCTGGAAGAGGCCGGGCAACGAGGCGTTGGTGAGGAAGACCACGCGGCCGGCGTTCCTGGCGATCAGCTCGAACCAGAGGCGGTAGACCTCCGGCCCCCAGATCAGGGCCGGGACGAGGCTGAGCAGTCCGGCCGAGGCGCCGCAGGCGAAGGCCGCGCGCCAGTGCCCGGCCAGGAACAGCAGGCCCGGCCAGACCAGGAAGTTCGGCTTCACGGCCACGACGACGCCGATCAGGAGGCCCGCGGCGATGGGCCGGCCGCGTTCCAGCAGCAGCCAGGCGGCGACGGCGCACAGCGCCAGCGGCACGTAGATCTGCCCGAGGATCAGGGTGTCCCAGAAGCCGGCGGCGGCGAAGCAGGCGAGCGCCGGCAGCAGCGGACGTTGGGGCGCGTAGCGGCGGACCAGCAGCCAGACGAGTGCTGCGTACGACACCACCGTCACCGCCCACCAGAGGCGGAAGGCCGCGACCGGGTCGAGCCGGGACAGCGGCTCGAACAGGAGCAGCGAGACCGGGGGATTGAGGTTGTGGTTCCAGCTTTCGAACTCCGCGAGCTGGAGCCGGAAGGTGAGGCCCGGATAGATGCCGTAGGGGTCGAGCCCCTCCCGCGCGGCGCGGCCGGAACCCATGAAGGAGCCGAAATCCCAAAGCACGGGTCCCGGCAGGGAGCGCTGGAGCTGCCAGACGATCAGCGCCAGCAGGACCGTGGCCAGCAGTGCTGTGACCATCGCCTCCAGCCGCGCGCGGGACGGGGTGACGGTCATGAGCTGCTCCCGACCACGACGGTCTCGTCAGCCGGTGTCCGCGGCACCACCCGCATCAGCGCGTGGTCCTTTCCGCAGGAGATGGGCCGGGTCGGCACGCCCCGGGGCCAGTTCCCGCAGCCGCGGTTGAAGACGGCGATGTAGACCGGGGGGGCGGCAGAACCATGGGTGGCCTGGAGGGCGCGCGCGGCCGCGTCGACGCTGCGGATGAAGCGCCGCAGCAGGGCCTTGTCCCCCGCCCTCGCGACGGGGTTGAGGGCGAGCGCCCCCAACTCGTCCAGTTCCGGTGTGAAATTCAGCGGGTTCTGCCCCTTGCGGGCGAAGATGTTCACCACGACGGCGTTGCTGTGGATCGCGGCGTAGGCGGCCGAATGCTCGTGCGCCGGACGGACCATGCGGGTGGTCACCCAGTAGCCGATCTCGAAGGGTGCCGCGTCGGCGGGAACGACGATCGCGCCCTCGGGAAGCTGCGCCAGCACGCGCTTGATGTCCCGGTAGGCGCGGTCCTGGGCGGCCCAGTCCCCCGCCATCGCAACGCCGCGCACCCCGACCAGCAGCAGGAGGCCGGCCGCGAAGGCGGCGGTGAGCCGGGGCGCCGGGCGCAGGGGCACGAGTGCCGCCACGAGCATCAGCGCGGCGGCGATGGCCACCCGCATGTCGAGGAAGTAGGAACCCATGGCCGTGTAGGGCAGCGTCAGCACCAGGACGACGAAGACCAGGGCCACGAGCGCCAGCGGCCCGTGAAGGGCCACCCGCCGGCTGGCGACGAGGGCGGCCACCGCCAGCAGGACGGCCGCCAGCGTGGCGACATCGAGCGCCGTGTTGCCGGTGGACAGCAGGCGGGTGAAGGGGGAGAGCTTCTGCCAGGCGGTGAAGGTGAAGCGCAGGTCCAGGGGCAGGCCGCTGGCCGGGCTGACCGCCCAGAACAGCGCCAGGGCCGGCAGGAAGACCAGCGCGGACAACGCCAGCCGGCGGGCGGCCGGCCAGACGCCGTCGGCCCGGTGCCGCCACGCGCGGACCAGCTCCACCAGGGCGATGGCGATGGCGAAGAGGCCGAAGGCGACCATGTGGGCGAGGAACAGGAGCACGCCGAACAACGCCCCGGCCAGAAGCTGCGCCGCGCGCGACCGCCCCTCCAGGTGCAGCCAGGCCGCGAGCCCCCACAGCAGCAGGCCGATGCCCAGGGCGTAGTTGAGGAAGCCCCAGATCAACACCTCGTTCCAGACCAGGGCGGCCGCCAGGAGCGGCCAGGGCGAGAGGCGCCCTGCCGCCGCACTCCCCACGGCCACGGCGCCGGTCACGGTCAGCGCCAGCAGGAGAACCAGCAACGCCCGTCCGGCGGCTTCGATGCCGAGGACCGGCTGGAGCGCCAGGAGGATCAGGTCGGAGAGGACGTTCGGCAGCAGCAGGCTGTCCAGGGAGAAATTGGCCGCGAAACCCGGGACCGCGTCGAGGTTCGCCAGGATGTGCACGCGGGCGAGATGGTTGGGGTAGTCGAAGATCGGCGGGGATTCCGTCAGCAACACCGGCAGTGCCGCCAACGCGATCAGCGCCCCCATCAGGGCAAGGGTCGGCCAACCGCCCCGCCAGTGGCCCGCAGCCTCCCGCCGGGGCTGAGGGCTGGCGGATGCGCCGCCCTCGGCCTCGTAATCCATCCCGCGCACGCGCATGCCGTCGTCCTGGCCTTCGGTCCCGGCGGATAACCCGCGCAAGCCCGGATCGATCCGGTGACATGCGTGGGAATCGAGACTTGGCGGCCACGGACGCCGGATTTCGCGGAAGCGCACCGTTCGAAAAGGTGGAGCGCGGCCGGAGGGCGCTGGACCGGCTTAGCCCGGCGCGCGGAGGGAACCCTGCAAGTTGAGCCAAATCAATGCGAATCGCCGAAAGAAGGGGTGAAGTCGAATCACGCGGCCGAACAGACCGCGGCGAAGAATGCGTCAGGGAGAAAACCCGAAATGCAGTCCAGACGGATCCTCGTCCTTGTCGCGGCGGCGGTGGCGACACTGTCCATCGCGGCCTTCAGCGCCGCCGACCGGCCGATGGCCGGCGAGCGGCCGGGAATCACCGTGGGCGTCACGAAGCTGCCGCCGGACAAGCCCGCGACGGGCCAGGTCGCGGTCGGCGTGACCAAGCTGGCGTCCTGAACCGACGAAGGATGGACATCATGGCAAACGGCAAGACGAAACTGGCGGTGATCGCGGGCGTGGCGCTGGCGTCCAGCCTCGTCGCGGCGGCGTTCGCCGCAACGCAGGGTACACCCGGGGCCACCAGCACCGGCTCGGCCGACGTGCGGGCGGAGAAGGAGTCGGCGGTCAGCATCACCGGCCTGAACGACATCGTCTTCGCGGCCTCCGCGACGACGCCCGCCCCGCTGGCGGATCCGGTCTGCGTCTTCTCCAACCCCGGCAGCTACACGGTGAACGTGAGCAGCGCCAACGCGGCCGGCGGCACCTACCGGCTGAGTTCGGGCAGCGGCTTCATCAATTACAGCGTCTCCTGGTTCAACGCCGGTTCCGGCGGGGCCACCGTGGCGCTGACATCGGGGACGGCGTCGCCGTCGATCACGGGGGCCGACCAGACCTCCCCCACCTGCGGCGGCGGGGACACGGCCCGCATCCAGGTGACGATCGACCCGGCGACCTACATCTCCGCCCCGGCCGCGACCTACACCGACACGCTGACGATCATCGTCAGCCCGACGTGAGCCCGGCATGAGCACCGCGCGGGTCCGGCCGGTCGGGGGGCTGGCGGCGGCCGCCGTCGCGGCGGCGTTCGCGATCCTCCTGACCGGATCGCCCGCGGCGCCCGCGACCGCGGAGGCTGACAGGGACGTGCAGATCCGCAAGCTCGACGCGGTGCGGATCAGCGGACTGTCCGATTTCATCTTCCCCGTCTCGATGGAGACGCCGGCCCCGCTGACGGACCAGGTCTGCGTCTTCTCCACCGCCAGCGGGCGCTACCAGATCACCGCGACCAGCGCCAACGCGTCCGGCCGGGACTTCCGGCTGGCCGGGGACGGCGGGATCATCGTCTACCACGTCGCATGGCGGGGGACGGGCGGGTACGAGGAGCTCGACAGCGGTCGGGCCTCCGACACCATGGGCGGAGGCTCGCGCACCAGCCCGTCATGCGGCGGCGGCACGAACGCCAGCATCCGGGTCAGCCTGGACCCCGCGACATACGCGGCGGCGCTGCCGGGCATCTATGCCGACACGCTGACCATCACCGTGGCCCCGGACTGACGCCATGACCGCCTGCCGCCCTGCCAGGCCCCGCTCTCCTGCCCGGATCGCCGCGGCCATGCTCGCCACCGCCATGGCCGCCCTCGTGGCCCTGCCGTCCGCGCCGGCGATGGCGGCCAAGGAGGTGGTCGTGAAGGGCTTCGGCAACCGGCTGGCGTTCGGCCGCTACGCCTGGCTGGACACGGCCGTGAGCATGACCGACACCTTCTGCATCGCCGGCACGGCACCGGCGATGCTGGTCAGTTTCGACGGGCACCGCGCGGGCGGCGGCTTCGCGCTGGAGGACGGCGGCGGCGGAACCATGCGCTACCGCGTGCATTTCGCGCCGGCCCAGGGCGGCTTCCGGGAGGTGCGGCCCGGTGAGCCGGTCAGCATGGCGCCCGGCGCCGAATCCTGCTCCGCCGACAATGTCAGCGTCCGGGTCGAGATCATGCCGGACGACTTCAACGGCGCCGCCAGCGGCCTCTATGCCGATACGCTCACCGTCATCGTCTCGACGCCCTGACCGATGGGGCGCTTGGAAGCGCGCAAGGCCCCTGCTGGGGGTGCTGGCGGCGCTGGCGTGCGGCCCGGCGGGCGGGGCGGAGATCCCGGAGGGGCGCCACATCCTGGTGGTCCCCGTGCTGCGCCCGGACAAGCCGCAACCCTCCCCCGATCCGGAGCGGCCCGCCGCACCTCCGGGCCCCCGCCTCGCCACCAGCGGCGACGTTCCGGCGGGGTTCGAGAACCTGGACGAGCCGCAGGTGGTGGTGGTCGACGTGCATCGCGGCGGGGAGCCGCTGGGCCGCGCCCTGGCCGAGTTCACGCCGGAGGCGCTGCGGTTCCTCGACCCGGACGAGGTGGTGCGGCTGATCCCCGATCTGCTGTCGGCGGAGGAGGCGCGGGCGGCGCTGGCGAGCCCCCTGCCCGTCAACAGCCATCTGATCTGCCGCGACTGGGCCCCCCGGCCCGGCTGCGGCCAGCTGGACACCGACGGGTACGGGATCATCTTCGACGAGGCGCGGCTGCGGCTGGACCTGTTCGTCGCCCAGGCGAAGCTGGCCCCGACGGGCGAGGGCCGCACCCGCTACCTGCCCGCGCCGGACGGTGGCGCCAGCGTCCTGCTGTCGGTCGGCGGTGCGGTCAGCCTGGACGACGGGCCGGACGGCACCGCGACCGACCACTCCCTCTATCTCCAGGGCGCGGGGGCCATCGGGCCGGTGCACCTGCTGGCCCGGGCGGTGCAGCTGCAGGGGGCCGGGCCGCGCCTGGACAGCGCGGTCGTCGGCTACGACCATGGGGACTGGCGCTACCGGGCGGGGCTGTTCGACGAGACGGGCCTCGCCCCGCTGCGCACGGCGCGGCTGCTGGGTGTCGCCGTCGGCACAAGCTTCGACCTGCGGGTCAACCGGGACCAGACCCAGGGCACGCCCATCCAGCTTTTCCTGCCGCGCCGGGCGCAGGTGGACATCCTGCGCGACGGCCGGTTGCTCGCCTCCCGGCAGGTGGAGGCGGGAAACCAGAGGCTGGACACGACCGACCTGCCGGAGGGCGCCTATCCGCTGACGCTGCGAATCACCGACGCCAGCGGCCAGCGGGAGGAGCAGCGCTTCTTCAGCAAGTCGCGCGACCTGCCGCCGTCCGACACGCCGCTGTTCCGGCTGGAGGCGGGGCTGAGGCAGGACACGGCGGGCCCGAGCGGGGACCTCAGCGCCGACGGCCCGTTCGTGGCGCGGGGGGAGGCGGGCATCCGGCTGACCGACACGATCGGCGTGAACGCCGGGATCGCGCTGGAGCCGGAGGCGCTGTTCCTGGGTGCCGGGCTGGGCTGGGTCACGCCCGGCATGCGGGCCGGGCTGCGGCTGATCGCGTCGGAACGCGGGGATCTGGGCGGCAGCGCCTTCGCCAACGGGACGCTGGGACGGTTGCACTGGACGGCGGCGGTGTCGGGCCTCGAAGCGTCGGGAGACGCGGACCCGGAGCCCGGCGGCGCGCCGCGCAGCTTCATCCAGGGGGTCGCGGACATCCAGTATGTCGGACGCGGCTTCGCGGCGGGGGTGCGGGGGACGGCGCGCGGCGGCGGCTTCGGATCGGGCTGGCAGGTCGGCCCCTATTCGCGCGTGCCGCTCGTGCGGGTGGGGGACGTGCGCGTGGACCTCAACCTCGAGGCCCTGAAATCGGACGACGAGACACGGGCGACGGCGCGCGTCAGCTTCCACAGGTTCGGCTGGGAAAGCCGCTTCTCCCAGTCAGGCGACCTTGGCCTCGCCTGGTCGTCGGGCGGGGGCGTGGGCCTCGACGCGGCGGCGGGGATCGCCTGGGACGGCGGCGGGGATACCGGCTACGACCGGCGGGTGGCGCTACGGGCGGCGCGGCGGCTGGATGTCTCCTCCCTCGGCATCGAGGGGCTTTATCGCGGGCGGGAGGGATCGCTGCGGGGCTACGCCGACAGCAGCTTCGGCGGCGGGCGGCGCACGGTGGCGGGCGGGGAGTTCTTCGGCAATCTCACGCTGGATCAGGCAGGTGTGGCGGTCGGCGGGCCGGAGACGCAGCCCTCCGCCATCGTGGTGGACGTGCAGGGGGGCGACCCCGGGGCGCGGTTCACGGTGATGGTGGACGGCAGCCCGCAGGGCACGGTCGCGGCCGGCGGCCCCGTGCCCTTCGCCCTGCCGCCCTATCGCACCTACGCCGTCTCCATCGTGCCGCCGTCCGACCGGCTGATGGACATCAGCTCCACCGCCCCGCGCCGGGTCACGCTCTACCCCGGCACGGTGGTGCGGCTGTCCTGGGACGTGACGCGGGTGCATGTGATGGTGGCCCGCATCGTCACGGTCGACGGGCGCCCCGTGGAGCATGCGCGGGTGGAGGGGACGGCCAATCCCGCCGTCACCGGGCATGACGGCTGGCTGCAGGTGGAGGTGCCGGGTGCCGGCCCCCTTACCCTCTCGCTGCCGGGCGGGGGCACCTGCACGGTGGAGGCGCCGGCGCCGGACGCGGCCTCGCAGGTGACGGTGCTGCGGGATCTGGTCTGCCGCTGAAGCCCGCCTTATCGGGAAAGTCGCCTAGTAGGTCTGCGTCCAGGTGCGGCGGCCCTGGCTGAACAGCGCCTCCGCCGGCATGTCCAGCGGCAGCTCGATCCGCTCCGTCCGGCCGGCATAGACACGGGTGCCGTTGACGCCGCGACAGTCCGCCGGGGTGGGGCACTGGCGGACGGTCGGGATCAGCACGTTGGTGTTGCCGGTGTTGCGGACGACGAGGACCTTCCCCTCGCGCCGGACGTCCAGCTCCACCCGCGGGACCTTCGGCCGGACGATGACCAGCACCTCGTAGCCGACGACGACCTTCACGCCGGAGCGCTGGTCGGTCACCTCGCCCACCTTGGGGACGACGGAGACGCGGTAGATGCGCTCCGCCTCGCCGCCGGGTTCCGTCGCGATCAGGCGGATCAGCCGCGCCCCGTTCGGCGCCAGGACGAACCGGGCGGGGGTGGCGATCAGGCCCAGTTCTGCCGGGTTGTCGGCCGTCTCCCGCCGCATCGGCCATTCGCCCGGGTTGGCCACGCGGGCGACCGCGACCTCGACATAGGCTTTTTCCGCGTCGCGGTTCTGAATCTCGATGTCCTGGATCAGCGGCTGGTCTGGCTCGAAATCCACGATGATCTGGCTGAGCGCGATCTCCGCCCGCGCGGGTTCCGGCTGGAACGCCGCCAGCACGGCCAGAAGCGCGAGCGCGGCGCGGACGAGGGTGGAGGGGCGGCAGGCCGGCATCGGACGGGATCGCTTTGGACCTCGTCCTACGTAAGGGTTACCGCGCCCGTTGGCAACGGCAACCGGCGGTCAGGCCGCGCGCGGCGCCGGATGTCACTCCGGCACCACCATCAGGGTGACGACGGACCCGCCGACGGCGGCACCGGCCAGGGTCAGAGTGGATTGCTGGCGCGCGTCGCAGCCGGCCTCCCCGCCCTTGACGGGGATCAGCCGGTCGGAGGCGGCCAGACCGTCCACATGCACGGCGGCCGTGGCACCGGCGACGGTGACGCGATAGCCCGCGAGACCGCGGCCATGCACGCAGACGCGCTGATCGGCGGACCAGCCGCCATCCCGCGCGCCCTGGGCGAACAGGACGTCGCCGCTGCCGGACACGACGACCATCGGGGCCTTGGTGACGCTGACGCCGATGCTGCCGATGGAGACGGCGCCGAGCTGTCCCTGCGAGGCGCCGAACGCGGGCGCGCCGAAGCCGATACCGGCGACGGTGGACAGGAAACCAGCGACGAGCAGCTTGCGGGGCACCTTGGCCCTCCCCGGCCGTTGAAACGGGGCGGTCGACAGACCATCCCGACACCATCATGCGAGCGTATACCACTTTCGACAAACGCCCATTCGGCATGGCTGCGGCTCCCGCCGCCCGCCGGGCGCGGGACCAACGATTGGGCGACCGAACGGTCCGGCCGCCTCAGCCAGCGATTCCGCCATAGCTGCGGCCGCGCCAGACGGCCGGGCGCCGCCGGAACGACCGCACCAGTGCCGCCCACTGGATCGCCAGCAGCAGCACCGCCCCGACGGGGTGGAGGACGCCCCCAAGCCAGTGCTGGCGGAAGCGCCAGCCGGCGATCAACCGCTGCAGCAGGTTGCAGGCCAGAGCCGCCGCCCCGAGCGTCGCGACCGGCGTGGACCCGGCGACGAGGCCGACGATCAGCAGAGGCAGGGGCAGCACATGGCCGAGGCCGATCAGGGCGGTCCAGACCGGCAGCGCCACGGGGGTCGCCATCCCCTCCGTCGCGTTCTTTCCGAAGCCGGACCAGACCTGCGCCCAGCCGGCATACATGCGGCAGGCGGCGAGGTCCGTCGCGTCGAACAGGTCGGTCATGAAGCCGGCCCGCCGGAAGGCGCGCGGCAGGGTGACCCCGTCATGCAGTGAGGTCCGGATCGCCGCGTGCCCGCCCGCCGCCATGTAGGCATGCCTGCGCGCCACCATGAACTGCCCGCAGCCGGCGCCGAACCCGTGCGCCTTGAACAGGCGCATGAAGCCCATGGGCAGGTAGCCCAGCAGCAGCAGGTGGATCCAGGGGATGGTCAGATGCTCCGCCGCCGTGGCCGTCACCTCGCGCGGGAAGCCGCTGACGAGGCCGGACCCGCCCGCCAGCAGGAACCCGGCCGCCCGGCCGACGGCGTCCGGCGCGACGCGCACATCGGCGTCCAGGAAGATCAGCACATCGTGCCGGGCATGGTTCGCCAGCACCCAGCAGGCATGCTGCTTGCCCGACCAGCCCGGCGGCAGCGGTGGGGCCCGTTCCAGCCGCACGCGCGGATCGCTTGCGGTGGCGGCCAGCACGATCTCCGCCGTGCCATCGGTGGAGTGGTCGTCCAGCACGACCAGTTCGAGGTCCACATCCCGGTTGGCCAGCACGGCCGCGATGGCCGGGCCGATGTTGGCGGCCTCGTCCCGCGCCGGGATCAGGACGGAGACGGCCGTGCCGGGCGGCGCCGAAGCACGCGGCGGGCGGTAGAGCAGCAGATTCCACAGGGTCATCACCAGCGGCAGCAGCGCCAGGGCGAAGACGGTCCAGGCGAGTGCTGTCATCGGGGCGGTCCGCCTGTGATCGGCCGGGTGGCGGAAGGGTTGGCGGCGCGGTGGTCGCCATGGGCGGGGTCGAACCGCTCCCCCCGCGCCCAGGCCCGGCCGCGCCGCCAGAGGTCATAGACGCCGCCGACCCCCGACCGCCCCTCCAGCAGGGGCAGGAAGGCATCGGCCCGGCGCTCCATCGACAGGGCGGCGAGGGCGTCCATCTCCATCTCCAGGCGGTTTTCCAGCAGGGTCTGCCAGCCGTCCGCCGACAGGCCGGGATGGTCCGCGATCTCGATCGGATCGCCGAAGCGGGCCAGCGCCTCCGGCGTGCTTTCCGTCCAGAACGGGTATTCGAGGGCGAGCGGCAGGATCACGCCCCGCCCGAGCCGCGCGGCGAGATGGGCGACACCGCCGCGCAGGCGCACGGGACGGCGGCGGACATCGGTGAAATGCCCCTCCGCCGTGACCCAGAGGACGGTGCGCGGGTCGTCCAGGAGGGCCGAGGCGGTGCGCAGGAAGGCGGCGGCCCCCGCCCGGCTGTCCGGTGCTATGGGGAACAGGCCGATCTTCCGCATGAAGCCGTACTGGCCCATGGCCGCCGCGTCGATCGGCCCGAAGCCGTGGCGACCGGGAAAGCCCCGCGTGTGCAGCACCATCAGGAAGGCCGCGTCCCACCAGGAGGGGTGGTTGCAGTAGACGATGGCGGGACGGTCGTCCGGCAGCGGTGGCACACCGGGCAGCGTCACCCGCACGCCGTGGAAGCGGCGGCCCATGTGCCGGGCCATGACGCGCCCGAAGAACGCGACCAGGCGCCGTGAGCGCAGGGCCGCCGGGTCCGCGTGCGCGTCGCGCCGCTGCGCCGCCATGGCTCAGGCGGCACCGGAGACCGGCGCCCTGCCCCGCATGTCCGCGTCCAGGCTGTCGGCCGCGATCCAGCCGGACATCAGCACCATGGGCATGCCGGGCCCGGGGTGGGCGGCACCGCCCGCGAGGTAGAGGCCGGGGATGTCGCGGCGCCGGTTGCCGGGCTTGAAGGCGCCCAGGAAGCGGCCATGGCTGGCGAGGCCGTAGATGGCCCCGTTCAGTACGCGGTAGCGGTCATGGATGTCCTGCGGGGTGAGGTGCCGTTCGACCCGGATGCGGTCCTCCAGGTCGGTCAGGCCGGCCGTGCGCTTCAGCTTGTCGAACACCACGCGGCGATACTCCGGCAGCATGCGCGCCCAGTCGTGGTGCGGGCGGAGCCAGGGCGTGTGGACCAGGATGTACAGCGCCTCCCCACCCGGCGGGGCGACGCCCGGCTCGGTGCGCGCGGGTGCGGCCAGATAGCAGGTGGGATCGGGGGCCGGCTCGCCCTTGCGGTAGATCCAGTCGAACTCCTCCTCCGCGTCCTTGGAGAAGACGAAGTCGTGGTGCGCCAGATGGTCGTAGGCGCGGTCGAGGCCGAGATAGAAGACGACGCCGGAGCAGGCGGGCTCGAACCTGCGCTTGCCCTCCACCGTCTCCTCCGGCTCGTCGCCCAGCAGCTCCCGGTAAGTCCGCAGCGCGTCCATGTTGGAGACGACGGCGGAGAGCGTCACCCGCTCCCCGGCTTCGGTCTCGACACCCGTGACGCCCGAGCGGTCGCGCAGGATGCGGCGGATCGGCGTTCCCGGGCGGTAGTCCACACCGAGGTCGCGCCCCAGCGCCGTCAGCGCCTCTGGTACGGCGCGCGTGCCGCCCATCGGGTACCAGACCCCCTCCCCCGTCTGCATGTGGGCGATGGAGCAGAGCACGGCCGGGGCGGCGAAGGGGTTGGAGCCGACATACTGGGTGAAGTGGTCCAGCATCTGGGCCACCCGCGCGTCCGGCACATGGGCGCGGACGGTGCCCGCCACGGTGCGGCCCATGCGCAGGGCCAGGATGTCGGACAGGGTCGCGATGTCCAGGCTTTTGCGCATGTCCAGCGTGTCGCCGAAATCCTCCACCGACTTCCAGAAGAAGAAGCGCTCGGAGATGTCGTGCAGGCGGCGGGACAGGGCCTGGAAGCGCTGGTAGCCCGCCCCGGTGCCGGGGGCGAAGGCCTCCAGGTTGCGGGTCATGGCGCCCATCTCCTCGACGAGGTCGAGGACGCCGCCATCGTCGAAGAAGCAGCGCCACTGGGGGTTGAGACGGACGAGCTCCAGCGCGTCGTCCAGGTTCCGCCCAGCCTCCGCGAAGATGCGGCGGAGCACGCCCGGCACGGTCAGGATGGTCGGCCCCATGTCGAAGCGGTAGCCGCCCTCATGCAGAACGGCGGCCTTGCCGCCCAGCCAGTCGTTCGCCTCGAACAGCACCACCCGGTGCCCGCGCGCGGCCAGGGTGGCGGCGGCGGCCAGCCCACCGAGCCCGCCGCCGATCACGCCGATGGGCGCGTCCGTCATGCCCGTCCTCATAGCCGCGCCTCCGCGAACGCCACGTCCCGCCGCAGGGGCGACTCCTCGACCCGGCGCGGGAAGGCGAGGTTCAGTTCCTCCGCCACGAGGCGCGCCGTGATGCGCGCCCCCTCGAAGATCACCGGCAGGCCGCTGCCGGGATGGGTGCCGCCGCCCACCAGGAAGACGCGGTCCAGATCCTCGAACCGGTTGCGCGGGCGATTGTGCAGCATCTGGTCCAGGGAATGGGCGAGGTTGAAGGTGGCACCCCGGAAGATGGACAGGTCGGCGGCCCAGTTCTGCGGCGTCATCACCTTCTCCACGCGGATGCGACGCTCGATGTCGCGGACGCCGAGAGCCTCCAGACGGCGCAGGACGCGGGCGCGGTAGCGCGGCGCCTCCCGCGACCAGTCGATGCCGCCGGCGAGGTTGCCGACGGGCACCAGCACGTAAAGGGTCGAGCAGCCGGGCGGTGCCAGCGCCGGATCGGTGACGCAGGCGTTCTGGATATACAGGGAGGGTTCGTCCGGCGGGGCCGTCCCGGCCTCGATCTCCGCAAGGTTCCGGCGGTAGTCGCTGGCCAGCAGGATGGTGTGGTGGTCGAGCTCGATCGGCCCTTCGAGGCCGAGATAGAGCATGAAGGTGGAGCAGGAGAATTTCCGGCTCTCGATCCGCCGGTCGGTCCAGCGCCGCCGGATCGCGTCCGGCACCAGGGTGCGCATGGCCTGGGCGAAGTCGGCGTTGACCACCACGGCGTCGGCGTCGAGATCCTCCCCGCCCGCGCGCACCCCGGTCGCCTTGCGACCCTCGAAACGGATGGCGTCGACCGGCGTGTCGAGGCGGATGTCCACCCCCATGTCGCGGGCGAGGTCGGCCATCGCATCCAGCACCGCGCTGCAGCCGCCGCGCGGATGCCAGACGCCGTGCTCGTGCTCCAGGAAGGACAGGATGGTGAACAGGCTGGGGCAGCGGAACGGCGACATGCCCAGGTACTTGCTCTGGAAGGAGAAGGCGAGGCGGATGCGCGGATCGCGGAAATGCCGCGCGAGGTCGGCGTCCACGGTGCTCCAGGGCCGCATCAGGCCGAGGGCCTTGATCATGCTTGGCCGCAGCAGGTCGCGGCGGCCGCGGAAGGGCTGCTCCAGCGCCGGGCGGAAGGCGGCCAGCTTGGCCCGGTTCTCCGCCAGGAAGGCGTCCAGCTCCCGCGCGTCGTGCGGGTCCAGCTTGGCGATCTCCGCCGCCAGCCGCTCGGGATCGGCATGGACCCGCAGCTCGCCGTCGCGATCGAAGACGACGCGGTAGAGCGGGTCGAGGCGGATCAGGTCGACCGCGCGGCGCAGGTCGCGGCCGCAGGCTGCGAAGATCTCCTCCAGGATGCGGGGGTAGAGGAAGAAGGTCGGTCCGATATCGAAGCGGAACCCGTCCATCTCGATCCGGCCGCTGCGGCCCCCGACGCGGGCCCCGCGCTCCAGCACGGTCACATCGGCCCCGCTGCGGGCCAACAACAAGGCGGCGGCCAGACCACCCGGCCCGGCCCCGACGACGATCACACGACGGCTCAACATCGAACTCCCTGGCATGACGGCCGCTGGCCTCAACATGCGAAGGAAGCTCGTGTGTCCGGGTCCGGCCGCCATTGCCCGATCAGGGCGGAGGCTACGTCCCGGAATCGCAGCGCGCCGCGAACGGGGTTAGCCCGCGCGGCGCCGGTTCATACGCTATTTGGTGGGGATCAGGCCGGCTGGGCGGCCGACATCCAGCCGTCCAGCCACGCGCTCGAAGCGCCGGGCTCGTCCTCGAAGGGGTTCTGCAACGCGTTCTCACCGGCCCGGCGGGCCGCCATGCCCATGGCCCGGGCCAGCAGGGCGAAGCCGGAAATCTCCCGCTGCAAGGGCTTTTCGACTGGCATGGCCCGCACTCCCGCTGGAACGTGTGGGCAGATTACCGGTTCGGTCACCGATCCACCTTGACGTGGATCAAATCGCCGGCACGGCGGGTGCGACGGGCCGTCCATCGGCCGGGCGGCGGTCGACCAGCCAATCCGTGACGGCGGCGCCCGCCCACATGGTGCTGAGCGTGATCCAGGCCGTGAGCGCGAAGATGGCCCCGCCGCTGACGCCGCTGCCGACGGCGCAGCCGCCCGCCAGCATGCCGCCGAAGCCCATCAGCGTGGCGCCCGCGATGTAGCGGCGCATGCTGGCCCCGCCCTCGAACCCCTCCAGCTTCAGTTCGCGCGCCCAGAGTGCCGCCAGGAAGGAGCCCAGGAAGACGCCCGGCACAAGCCCGCTGTCGAAATCCAGGGCTGTGCCCGGCGGGTTCAGCATCAGCATCAGCATGTCGGCCGAGGGGCCGGTGAAGGTCATGCTCTCCACCGGAACGATGCCGAAGCTGGCGCGGGCGAGGCTGTCGGTGAACAGCCAGCCGAACGCCACGGCAAGCCCCACCCCCACACCGCCAGCCCAGCCGGCGAGCGTCAGGCCGGCGCGGCGGGCGAACATGACCGCCACCGCCATGAAGGCGAGGCCG
>JAJUIU010000122.1 GCA_029267445.1 Rhodospirillaceae bacterium | reverse complement strand
GGGCGCCCGGCGGCAGGGCCGGCGGCGGCTTGCGTGGCGGCACGGTCGCGGCGGCCTGCGCCACGCTGGCCGGGGTCTTTGTTTCGGCCGCTGCCGGTGCCGATAGGGCCAGCAGGGCGAAGGCGGCGTAGGGGATGGTCTTGAATGGCCGGCGCATCGCCGGGAAGCTCCACGTTCGAACGGGGAAAACCGATGGCGCAGCCTATCACGAAAGTCCAGGTGCGCACCTGTGACCTGCGGGGCGATGCGCGCGGTTGCGGGGTCGCCCGTTTGTGACTATTGTGCCGCGCCTCGACGCGGATGGGGCGTCGCCAAGCGGTAAGGCAGCGGTTTTTGGTACCGCCATTCCTAGGTTCGAATCCTAGCGCCCCAGCCATCCCGCCCCGGCCACTTCGTCGCCGCCCGCCAAGCGGTCGTACGGAAGGCCCGCGCGGAGCCCGCGGTGGCGAAGATCACCGGAAATGTTCCGTTGGGTTACTCTTTCCGCCTGAGGTATGGTACACTAGTTTCTTCATCCGAGGTGCTTCGCCGCCAGCCGATTCGGGCGGTGTCGCGATGTCGGGGCGGGTGGAACGAAAAAGAAAAGCGGACCGGACAGGCAAGGGCTTTCACGTCGTGAACGGGGATCATGAATCGGCCGAGTGCTCCAAAGCGTGACTGGGTGCGGGTGAAGCCGGGCGAACGTTCGGCCCAGGTTCCCGAGAAGCCCGAGTACGACGATCAGAAACTGCTCACGCTCTTGCAGTCGGCCAAGCGCGAGGTCCAGGGCCTGCGCCTCATCCACCTGCACATGTCGCTGCTGAAGGACAAGTCGCACCTCGACCTGATGTCCATCAAGCGCGCGATGCAGGAGACGGCGGACCAGTCCTCGTATCTGCAGGTCTTCAACCTGTCGAACGACGACGTGATCGTCCTCTACAAGGGCATCAAGTTCTCGCTGATCTCCGACGTCTGCTCGAAGATTGAGAAGCTGCTGCTGTCCCGCACCTCGATGGAGAAGCGGAATCCCTATGGGGAGGACAGCCTCTATTCGATCATGGAGTTGTCGCTCAACTTCGTGAACGTCATCCGCTTCATCGAGGCGCTCCAGTCCGAGGCCGGGGCCGACCAGGAGCAGGAGACCAAACCCCCGATCACGCTGGAGGAGCTGGGCAAGATCGAGCGGGCGGTGCAGATGTTCGATCTGTCGCCCTTCATGCTCAACCAGCCGGTGGCCAACATCCAGAACGGCGAGCAGAACGAGTTCGAGTATTTCGAGCTCTACATCGCCGTGAAGGCGCTGGAGGAGCGGCTGTCGCCCCAGTACGACATCACCGCCAACAAGTGGCTGTTCAGCTATTTCACCGCCAACCTCGACCTGTCGGTGCTGAAGGCCCTGAACTACGGCGTGGACTTCCTACGTGGCCGCCGCATCGGGCTCAATCTCAACCTGTCCACCATCCTGTCGGCCAGCTTCGTGAAGTTCGACGAACGGCTGACCACCGACCTGCGCGGCAACGTGGTGCTGGAGATCAACAAGGCCGACCTCGTGGAGAACATCTCCATGTACAAGGAGGTGGTCGATTTCGCCTCCAGTCGCGGCTACCAGATCTGCATCGACGGGCTGAACGACTTCTGGGTCACCCACATGGACCTGGAATACATGGCCGCCGACTACGCCAAGATCTTCTGGTCGGAGGAGATGGACCAGATGTCGCCGGGGGAGCTGGAGGCGTTCCAGGAGCGCATCCAGCAGCAGGAGAACTGCCGATACATCCTGGCCCGCTGCGGCAGCGTGGCCGGCCTGATGTTCGCCGACAAGGTCGGCATCAACCTCGTCCAGGGCCGCGTGGTGGACAACATCCTGCGCAAGGGCGTGCTGATCCGCGACGCGCTGAAGACCGCCCGGGTGATGACCGACGACTGAGCCGTCCGGGGCACCCTTGGCCGGCCTCGCCCGTGCCCCCTGCGCGGGTCACCCCTTCGTCACCGGAAGGATAATCTTTACCTTCTTTCGGTCTATGATCCCTCTCCTGGATTGATACTGGCGGGTGTTCGGGAATGGAGTCCGCGTCGAACGAGGCCAAGCAAGCGACCGTGCCGGATGCGGCCGGCGCTTCGGGTGCCGACTCCGCCCAGGGCGACCGCAGCACCCATTTCATCTTCACCAACAAGGTGTTCCAGGTCCCCGAGGGCTTCTTCAACATCGCCAAGGACACGCAGGAGCCCGTCTTCAACGTCCATCTGGGCGAGGTCTGGGGCAAGATCCCCTTCAAGACGCTGCGCGAAAGCTTCGAGATCGGGGACAAGTCGGACGACGCCCGCCTGCTGACGATCGTCGAGAAGGGCCTGAAGTTCGTGAAGGAGATCCGTCCGGGCGACAGCATCCCGCGGGAAATCCTGGACGGCACCGCGTCCTGGCGGGTGGATGAGAAGCACCTGAACATCGCCAAGGGCCGCCTGATCGTGCAGCTCGTCTCCTGGATGACCGGGCAGGAGAACACGATCACCGACCGCTTCCAGCTGGAGCAGATCGTCGACGACCCCGCCACCAAGGCCCGCACTCAGGAGGCCTTCCGCGAGCTGGCGAAGAAGATGGGCCTGCCGGAGGAGCGCAGACAGGAGGTCGTCGACAAGGTCGACAAGCTGGCCCGCGAACTCTCCTACATCGAGGCGCTGCGGGAACGCTTCGGTTTCGTGCAGCGGATCATGGGCCAGCTGAACCGGGCGGCGAAGCTGTTCCGCAACGACCGGGAGCTCGCGGCTGACGTCTCGCGGATGGTGTCCCTGGCCAAGCAGCCGGTGGCCGCATTCGACGACATCTTCGATCAGGTCGACGGCCAGACTAGCGAGATCATGGCCATGCTGAAGACGTACGACGCGACGGTGGCCTTCATCCGCCGCATGCGCGACGACCTGCACACCAACCTGATGATCTGGGACGAGACGATCGAGATGTGGCAGGGCCAGGAGGTCGACAAGAAGAACGACAACTCCGAGGTCCTGCTGAAGCGGACCTATCAGTTCCTGGCCCAGAACTTCCTGATCAGCAAGGTGTGGCGCGGCCGCTGAGCCGCCGGCCGCTGAGCCGCCCCCCGGTCAGGACGCCTCAGCGCCCCTCCCGTCGCCACGCCAGCACCAGCAGCCCTGTCGCCAGCAGCAGCACCAGCAGGCCCGGCAGCAGCGACACCTGGCGCACACCCGTCACGACGTAATCGCCGTTCGCCCGCAGGCCCAGCCAGTCGCGTCCGGCCGTGTCGCCGTCGGGGCGCGTGCGGCGGACGTTGGGCGCGTCGGCCCGGCTGCGGTCGTAGTCGGCCAGCCAGAACACGCCGCCGCGCGTCGCCTCCGTCACCGGGGCCAGCGGCTCCGGGGAAGTGCGCATGTCCGCCAGCTCCGGCGGGTTGAGCGCGCCCACCACGGCCAGCGCCGTGCGCTCCCCGTCGGTGACGCGCCAGATGCCGGGCTCGGAGGCCAGCACCGTGCCGGTCTGCACCCCGTCCACATCCGGCCCCAGCTCCAGGCCGCTCACCGCGTCGGACGGCGACCGCACCTCGAGCGCGCGGGGGTCCGGCTCCAGCGACCGGCGCTCCACCGTGATGCGGTTCCCGTCCACACGGGCGCGCAGCGCGTTCTCCTCCAGCTCCGGCTCCTTCATCAGCCAGTGGGCCAGCCGCCGCAGCAGCTCCGCCTGCGGGCCGCCGCCTTCGAAGCCGCGCGACCACAGCCAGATCTGGTCGGAGGCGAGCTGTGCGACCCGGCCCTCGCCGACCCGGTCCAGCACCAGCAGGGGCCGCCCGCCGATGCCGGACATCACCGTGCTGCCGCGCAGCGGGTCCACCTCGATCTGGCGGAACCAGCGGCCCCAGGCCCCGGCGGTGGCGCCGTCCGGCCCCGGTTCGCCGCCGACCAGACCGGCGGTCACCGGATGGCGCCGCCCGATGTCGGTCACGGCCGGGGTGAAGGGCTGCTCCAGGATGTCGCCCGTCGGCTCCGCCGGCAGCACGGTACCCAGCGGCGTGCGGAACAGCGACAGCGGGGTCGCGAAGGTCGGGCCGCTCGCCTCAAGGAAGGCGCCGCCGTTCTCCACATAGTTGGCGATGTTCGCCAGATACATGTTCGGCAGCACGCCGCGCCGGCGGTAGCGGTCGAAGATGATCAGGTCGAACTCGTCCAGCTTCAGCTCGAACAGCTCCCGGATCGGGAAGGCGATCAGCGACAGCTCGCGGATCGGCGTGCCGTCCTGCTTCTCCGGCGGGCGCAGGATGGTGAAGTGGACGAGGTCGACGGCGGGGTCGGCCTTCAGCAGGTTGCGCCAGGTGCGCTCGCCCGCGTGCGGCTCGCCCGACACCAGCAGCACGCGCAGCCGGTCGCGCACCCCGTTCACCACCACGGCGGCCCGGTTGTTCGCCATGGTCAGCTCGGCCGGGCCCTGGTCCACCGCGAACTCGATGACGTTCAGCCCGCCATGGTTCAGCGTGAAGGTCAGCGGCACCTCCATGCCCACCGGCACCCGCACCGGCCGGCGGTCCTCGCCGTCCTGGCGGATGGTCAGCATGGCGTCGCCGCCGGCGGCGTCCGGCAGATCGTCCACCCGCACGGTCACCGTGACCGGCCGCCCGACGATGCCGTAGCTGGGCGCCTGGGCGATGGTCAGGCGCCGGTCGCCCTCGTCCCGCTCGCCGGTCAGCAGCGTGTGGACGGGGCCGAAGTCGCGGAAGCCCGGCAGCGCCTCCGCCACGTCGTGCACCTGCCCGTCGGTGATCAGCATGGCACCCGCGATCCGGCGGCGCGGCACGTCGGCCACGGCGCGGTTCAGCACCTCCAGCAGGCGCGTCTCCTCAACCGCACCGCCTTCGCCGCCGCCGCTGCGCACCACCCGGACCTCCAGGTCGTCGTACCGTGCCAGCCGCTCGCGCAGCGCCTCGAGCGCCCGCTCGGTGCGGGCGGCGCGCTCGCCGACGGCTTGGCTCGGCGATTCGTCCACGACGATCACCGCCACGTCCTTGATCGGGTCGCGCTCCTCCTGCACCAGCGCGGGGTTCAGCAGCGCCAGGAACAGCACCGCCAGCGCCAGCGCGCGCAGCGGCCAGCCCCGCGCCCGCTTCCACCCGGCCAGCGTCAGCCCGGCCAGTGCGACCACCGCCAGCGGGATGAGCAGCCACAACGGCACCAGCGGCGCCAGGGAGATCGACGCGCCGGTCATTGTCCCAGCCTTTCCAGGATGGCCGGCACATGCACCTGATCGGCCTTGTAGTTGCCGGTCAGCGCGTACATGACGAGGTTGATGCCCACGCGGTAGGCCATTTCGCGCTGCCGCTCGTCACCGGGGACGACCGGGTTCAGCGGCCGGCCCGTCGGGTCCACGGCCCAGGCGCCGGCCCAGTCGTTGCTGCCGATGACCACGCTGCTGACGCCGTCGTTCAGCCGGCCCTCCTGCGCCTCCACCCAGACCGCCCCGCCGGCATAGCGGCCGGGGAAATCCTGCAGCAGGTAGAAGGCCTTGGTCAGCACATGCTCCGGCCCCACCGGGGCCAGCGGCGGGATGTCCAGCCCGGCCGTCAGCCGCATCAGCGTCTCGCCGCCGCCCGCGTTCAGGGTGAAGCCCTGGTCGCGCGTGTCGATCAGCAGCAGGCCGCCGTTGCGCATGTACTCGTTCAGCCGCGCCCGCGCGAGCTCGGACAGCTGCGGCTGCCCCTCGGTCACCGGCCAGTAGATCAGCGGGAAGAACGAAAGCTCGTCCGCCTCCAGATCCACCTGCATGGCGCCCGCCGTCTCGATCGCCGTACGCCGGCCAAGCTGGTCCGACAGGCCCCGCAGGCCCGCCTCGCTCAGCTGGTCCACCGCCGGATCGCCGGTCCGCACATAGGCCAGCCATGTCTCCGTCGTCGCCTTGATGGCCCAGTCCTCGTCCACCTGCTGCGCCAGCGCCTGGGGTGCCGAGAGGGCGAGTCCGCCCGCCAGCAGCAGCGCCACGCCGGCGGCGGCACTCCGTCGGCCCAGGCGAGGCACCGGCATCAGGCCACGCAGCGCCAGCCCGATGAACAGGTCCGCGATGGCCAGCAGCAGGGCCAGCGTCAGCAGGGTCGGCAGCAGGTCCGTCTCCCCCCGGGCGGCATAGCCGCTGCGCGCGACACCGCTGCCGAAGGCGGGCAGGGGCTCCAGGGTCGGCACCGCCCCCGACAGGTTCAGCGCGGCCGCGCTGTCCGGCGTGCCGTACAGGCCCGGCGGGTGGCGCGGGCCGACCGGGGCCGTGGCGATGTCGCCGGCGCGTATGGGGAAGGCGGTCGGCGACGGCTCAGCCAACCGACCAAACCCGTCCAGAAGGGAGATCGGCGGCAGCGCCACCGCCCCCTCCAGCCCGCCGACACCGGCCGACTGGGCCACGATCCGCCGCAGCATGTCGACGAACAGGCCGGACAGGGGCAGGTTGGACCAGTCGGGGTTGGCGGTGGTGTGCACCAGCACCACCCGGCCCTCGCCGCGCCGGTCGGCGGTCACCAGCGGCGTGCCGTCGGCCAGCCGGGCCCAGGTCTTCTCCAAGAGGTCCACGGCGGGTTCCGCCAGCACCTGTCGGTTCACGGTCACGTCGCCCGGCACCGCCAGCCCGCCGAACGGGCTTTCGTCCGGGAAGGGGGCCAGGGTGGCGGGTTCTGACCACGACATGGCCCCGCCCAGCGCCCGGTCCCCGCTGCGCAGCCGCACCGGCACCAGCGTGTCGGCCGTGCCGGGGTTCTGTGCCAGCAGGGGCCCCGCGAAACGCAGCAGCGTGCCGCCCGCCTCGACCCAGCCGGTCAGGGCGTCCTCCTCCTCCGGCGGCAGGCTGCCGATGTCGGTCAGCACCAGCACCGAAAGCTCCCGCCGCAGCAGTTCGCCCACCGATCCCTTGCGCACCTCGGCGAAGGGGCCCAGCGCCTGTTCCAGGTAATAAACGTCCGACAGCAGGGGCTGCGCCTCCCCGGCACGGGCCGTGACGATGCCGACCGGGCGGCGGCGCCAGCGCTCGTCCACCAGCACCACGGCCCCGGCCGTCGTCTGGCCGTCCAGCCGGATCGCCGCCACCTCGTTGCGCAGCTCGGTCGGCAGCTGCAGCCGCACCTCCAGGCGCGCCGCACCCGGCTCGAACGCGCCGGCGGCCTGGCCCAGCAGGCGCCCGTCCGGCCCCACCGCGCGGACCGACACCGGGCTCGGCAGGCGCGGGTCAGCCCGTTCCACCGGCACGATCAGGTCCAGCCCCTCGGCCGCCGGGGGCCGCAGGATCATGGGCGGGTTCTCCGCCCCCTCGTCCACCACCTCCAGGGCGCCCAGCCGCTGGATCGTCTGCGCCATCCCCGCCATGCCCGCGTCGGTCAGCCCGTCGCTCAGCCACACGGCGTAGATGCTGCCCTGGGGACGGAACGCCTCGATCGCGGTACGGGCGCCCGCGCGGTCCGCCGGCCAGGGCAGCGGCTCCAGCGCCTGCGCCTCCTTCAGCGCATCGCCCGCCACCATCGGCCCGATCAGGCGCGGCGCGTCCCCGTTCGCCAGCCGGGCGGTGGGCAGGATCGCCACCTGCCGGTCCTGCCGGTCGGCCTGTCCGATCAGCCGCTCCATCGCCGCCTGCCGTGCGGGCCAGTCGCGCCCGGCGGCCCAGCCATTGTCCACCACCAGCAGCACCGGCCCGCTGCCGGGCAGGGCCGCGTCGGGGTTCAGCAGCGGCCGGGCCAGCGCCAGGATGATCAGCGCCGCGATCACCAGCCGCAGGATCAGCAGCCACAGCGGCGTGCGCGCGGGCGTCTCCTCCGGGTTCACGAGGTCGCGCAGAAGCTGGATGGCCGGAAAGCGCTGCAGGCGCGGGGCCGGTGGTGTGACCCGCAGCAGCCACCACAGCACCGGCAGTGCGGCCAGCGCCGTCAGCAGCCAGGGTGCGGCGAACGCCAGGGGCCCCAGGCTCAGCATGCGGCCCCCCCGCTTCCGCCCTTCCGGCTTCCATCCTTCAAACCGTCATCCCGGCGGAAGCCGGGACCCATTCCTCCGCCTTCCGGCGCGTGGATGGTTGGGCCCCGGCTTTCGCCGGGGTGACGGTCAATGGATGGATGAAGGCAGATCATCTCACCCCGCCTCCCCGGACATCGCGGCCCACAGGCCCAGCAACGCCGACTGCGGCGGCCTGTCGGTGCGGTGTACGGCATAGGTCCAGCCCGCCGCGCGGGCCAGGGCCGCCAGCCCGTCCTTCTGGGCGGTCAGCCGCTCCAGATAGGCCTCGCGCACGCCCTCCACGCGGGAGATCAGCAGCGGGTCCTCGCCCTCCAGCCCCTTGAACTCGACCCGCCCGTCGAAGGGCAGCGTCTCCTCCGCCGGGTCCAGCACCTGCAGCAGGTGTCCGCGCAGGCCGCGCCCGGTGAGTGCTGCGACGACCGACTGGATGGCGTCCAGCGGCGACAGCAGGTCGCCGATCAGCACCACCTGCGCATGGCGGGGCAGGGGCTCCGGCACCGGCAGCCCGCCGCCGTCCGTCCGTCCGGCCCGCTCCGTCAGGTGCAGGGCCAGGCGGGGCAGGGAGCTGCGCGCCGCCGACGGCGGAACGCTCGCGTTCAGGATGGCCGTGCGCTCGCCGCCCCGCACCAGCAGCACCGCCAGCGCCATCAGCAGCAGGTCCGCCCGCTCCCGCTTGGTCGGCAGGCCGCCCGCCGATGCCCAGTCCATGGAAGGGGAGCCGTCGCGCCACAGCCACACGCTCTGGGCCGCCTCCCATTCCGTCTCCCGCACGAACACGTGCCGGTTCTTGGCCGACTGGCGCCAGTCGATGGCGGTCACGCTGTCGCCGGTCTGGTAGCGGCGGAACTGCCAGAAGGTCTCGCCCGTGCCGACGCGCCGGCGGCCGTGCACGCCCTG
>JAJUIU010000152.1 GCA_029267445.1 Rhodospirillaceae bacterium | reverse complement strand
GGGCTGCGGACTATAGGGCGGGTCGTGGCGGCGGTCATGTGCGGAGCGCCGGGATCCGTGGACGATCCCCTCGCCCTCGCCCTTCGACAAGCTCAGGGTGAGGGCTGCTAGTGCGATCATCCGTGTGGATGTGCGGGCGGCGGTGGAGGGGGTGAACGCGCTGCTGATCGCCCCCACCGGCGGCGGCAAGACGCTGGCGGGGTTCCTGCCCAGCCTGATCGACCTGTCGGAGAGGCCGCGCCCCGGCCTGCACACGCTGTACATCTCGCCCCTGAAGGCGCTGGCGGTGGATGTGCAGCGGAACCTGGAGCAGCCGATCGCCGAACTGCGCCTGCCGATCCGGGCCGAGACCCGCACCGGCGACACGCCGGACGCCAAGCGCCAGCGCCAGCGCACCCACCCGCCCCACATCCTGATGACGACGGTGGAGAGCCTGGCCCTGATGCTGTCGTACCCGGACGCGGGCGACATGTTCCGGGGCCTGCGCCGGGTGGTGGTGGACGAGCTACACGCCCTGGCCGGCACCAAGCGGGGGGACCTGCTGGCCCTCGGCCTCGCCCGCTTGTCCACCCTGGCGCCCAGCCTCACCCGCGTCGGCCTGTCCGCCACCGTGGCGCACCCGGACGCGCTGGAGGCCTGGCTGTCCCCCACCGGCCGGTCAGGCCAGGGCGACGTGCGCACCGTGCTGGGCCGTAGCGGGGCGCGGGCCGAACTGGAAATCCTGACCACGGGGGAGTATCTGCCCTGGTCCGGCCATATGGCCCTGCATGCCCTGGCGGAGGTTTACCAGCGCATCCGGAAGGCCGGGACAACCCTTGTGTTCGTCAACACCCGCGCCCAGGCGGAGCTGGTGTTCCAGGAGCTGTGGCGCCTGAACGAGGATACCCTGCCCATCGCCCTGCATCACGGCAGCCTCGCCGTGGAGCAGCGGCGCAAGGTGGAGGGCGCGATGGCGCGGGGTGAGCTTCGGGCGGTGGTCGCCACATCCTCCCTCGACCTCGGCATCGACTGGGCGGCGGTGGATCTGGTGGTGCAGGTGGGGGCGCCCAAGGGTGTCTCCCGCCTGCTGCAGCGGATCGGGCGCGCCAACCACCGGCTGGACGAGCCGTCGCGCGCCCTGCTGGTGCCCGCCAACCGGTTCGAGGTGCTAGAGTGCGAGGCGGCGGTCGCCTCCATCGCCGCCGGGCAGCTGGACGGCGACCGGCCGAAGCCGGGCGGGCTGGACGTGCTGGCCCAGCACATCACGGGTACGGCCTGTTCCGCCCCGTTCGACGCCGACCGCCTCTATGCGGAGGTGGTGAGTGCGGCCCCCTATGCCGACCTGACGCGGGACGAGTTCGACGACGTGTTCGACTTCGTCGCCACCGGCGGCTACGCGCTGGGCACTTACGAGAAGTTCAAGCGCCTGAAGCGGGGGGAGGACGGGCTGTGGCGCGCGGCATCGCCGCTCATCTCCCGGCAGTACCGGCTGAACGTCGGGACCATCGTGGAGGAGACGGTCCTGAAGGTGCGGCTGGGCCGCCAGTACCTGGGCGAGGTGGAGGAGTGTTTCGTAAACGGGCTGACGCCGGGCGACACCTTCGTCTTCGCGGGCCAGCTCCTGAAGTTCCTGGGCGTGCGGGAGATGGAGGTGCAGGTCGCCAAGGGCGGGGCGGGCGAGCCCAAGGTCCCGGCCTATGCCGGCGGGCGCATGCCGCTGTCCACCCATCTGGCCGACCGGGTGCGGGACATGCTGTCGGACCCCGCCGGGTGGACCCACCTGCCCCCGGCCGTGCAGGAATGGCTGCGCCTGCAACGGTATCGCAGCGTCCTGCCCAAGCGGGATGGGCTGCTGGTGGAGACCTTCCCGCGCGGCGGCAAGCGGTTCCTCGTCGCCTACTGCTTCGAGGGGCGGAACGCGCACCAGACGCTGGGCATGCTACTGACGCGCAGGATGGAGCGGCTGCGCCTGCACCCGATGGGGTTCGTGGCCACGGATTACGTGCTGGCGATCTGGAGCCTGCACACGCCGACCGACATCGACGCCCTGTTCGACCAGGACATGCTGGGCGACGATCTGGAGGAATGGATGGCGGAAAGCACGCTGCTGCGCCGCACGTTCCGCAACGTGGCCGTGATCGCCGGCCTGATCGAGCGTCGCCATCCAGGGCTGGAGAAGTCCGGCCGGCAGGTCACCTTCAGCAGCGACCTGATCTATGACGTGCTGCGCCGGCACGAGCCGGGACACGTGCTGCTGCGCGCCACAAGGGCCGACGCCGCGACGGGCCTGACCGACGTGCGCCGCCTGGCCGACATGCTGGCGCGCGTGAAGGGCCGGATCCAGCACCGGGAGCTGGACCGTGTCTCCCCGCTGGCCGTGCCCGTCCTGCTGGAGGTGGGCAAGGTCCCCGTGGACGGCGGCGCCAACGAGGCCCTGCTGGCGGAGGCGATGAACGACCTCCTGGCCGAAGCGGTGCCGGAACTGCTGCCGGCGCGCGATGGGCAGGGCAAGCTGTCGCTCTAACCCGGTCATCCCGGCCGCAGCGAAGCGGAGAGCCGGGACCTGTGATCGGTCTTGCCGCCCTCGCCCTTCGACAGGCTCAGGGTGAGGGCTACTGGCGCTGCAATCCTAGTAGGTGGGCGGACGGCATCATTCGGCCTCACCCTGAGCCTGTCGAAGGGCGAGGCCGCCGCGCCATGCCCCCACCCGCCTTGACAGCCACCCGCCCGTCCGGCTGTCTGGCGCGCGGATCGCCACCCGGGGAGCGTCATGGAGCCGTTGCTGCAATACAGCCTGTCGAACCTGCCGGCATATCTGGCCTATGCGGGGTCGCTGGCGCTGCTGATGTTCGTGTTCGTGCTGATCTATCTGTGGATCACGCCCTACAAGGAGATCCAGCTGATCCGGCAGGGCAACAGTGCGGCGGCCACCAGCTTCGCCGGCGTGCTGATCGGATTCGCGCTGCCGATCACCAGCGTGGCCGCCTCGGCCGGCAGCCTTCTGGACATGCTGATGTGGAGCGTGATCGCGCTGGTGGGCCAGCTTCTGGCCTTCCTGCTGGCGGCCCGGCTGCTGGGCGACCTGCGCCAGGGCATCGAGACCGACAAGGTCAGCTACGGCATCCTGCTGGCCGGCCTGTCCATCGCGGTGGGCCTGATCAACGCGGCCAGCCTGACCTATTGACGCATCCAAGCGGCTTGAAGGGACCGGTCGCGGTCCCCTTCTGTTGTGGGTGCGTGAGGACGGAGGGACCAGAATGCGGCGATCCAAGCGTGTGGCGACCCTGCTGGCGGGCGGCGCCCTGGTCGGCGCCTCGCTGACCGGATGCGATCCGGGCCAGGAGGAGGTCCGCATCTATCCCAGCATCGAGGCCTGCGCCGTGGAGCGCACGCCCGCCGAGTGCGAGCAGTCCTTCCAGACAGCACAGCGGGAGCATCTGGCCACGGCGCCCAAGTTCCGCACCAACGAGGAGTGCGAGGCCGAAATGGGCGAAGGGGCCTGCACGGTGGTGGAGAACCAGTCGGGCACCGGTGTCTTCATGCCGCTGATGATGGGCTACATGCTGGGCCGCACCCTGGCGGCACCCCGGCCAGTCTATGTCGACCGCGACGGATTCGCCCGCGCCCCCGGCGGCGTGCTGGGCCGCATCCCCGGCGGGTCTGCCAGAGCCCGGAAGCGCACCCGGATCCGCAGCAG
>JAJUIU010000012.1 GCA_029267445.1 Rhodospirillaceae bacterium | reverse complement strand
TTCAACAAGAACCTGCTGCGCAAGGTGGACGAGCTGGAGCTGTCGGTCCGCTCGGCCAACTGCCTGAAGAACGACAACATCGTCTACATCGGCGACCTCGTGCAGAAGTCCGAGGCGGAGATGCTCCGCACTCCGAACTTCGGCCGCAAGTCGCTGAACGAGATCAAGGAAGTGCTGGCCCAGATGGGTCTGCACCTTGGCATGGAGATCCCGAACTGGCCGCCCGAGAACATCGAGGACCTGGCCAAGCGTCTCGAGGAGCCGTACTGAGCCCTTTTCCACGCCCCTTCGCCCTTCGACAGGCTCAGGGTGAGGGGGCGTGGTTGGTCCTCATCCTGAGCTTGTCGAAGGACGAGGACCAACGATCAACCCCGGGCATTCCGCCCAACCCCGCCGTACAGGCCATCCGGCCCGGGCGCGCGGGTTCTGCGATCGGCTCCCCGAGGGGGGCCAGGACATGAAGGAGAGCAGCCATGCGTCACGGTGTTTCCGGACGTAAGTTCAGCCGTACCACCTCCCACCGCCAGGCCATGTTCTCCAACATGTGCAACGCGCTGATCAAGCACGAGCAGATCAAGACCACGCTGCCGAAGGCGAAGGACCTGCGTCCGATCGTCGAGCGCCTGATCACGCTGGGCAAGAAGGGCGGCCTCGCCAACAAGCGCCTCGCCTTCGCCCATCTGCGCGACAACGACACTGTGGCCAAGCTCTTCACCACCCTGGCCGAGCGCTACAAGGGCCGGCCGGGCGGCTACACCCGCGTGCTGAAGGCCGGCTTCCGCTACGGCGACGCGGCCCCGATGGCGATCATCGAGTTCGTGGACCGCGACCCGGCCGCCAAGGGCCAGGACAGCGGCCCGGTCGAGGTGAAGGAAGAGGCGGAAGAGACCGCCAACGCCTGATCCCGCCGGATCGGACGGTTTTGCGAAGGGCGGCCCCCGTGGCCGCCCTTTTCCGTTGCGGGGCCTTTGCCTTTCGCGTGGGCCGGCGGTAATGCTGGGGAACCCACCCAAGGACCTCCCGCATGCGGAACCTCATCCTCCCCGTCCTCCTCCTGGCCCTGTCCGGCTGCATGGCCACCCCCGCCCAGCGGGAGGCGAAGGACCCGAAGCTGGACCCGACCCAGGCCTGCCGCGCCCAATGCAACCGCGACAACGCGGTCTGCACGGACCAGCGGTCCGCCGGCCGGGGCGGCGATGTGCCGTTCGGAGTCGGGGCCGCCTGCCAGAACGAGCTGCAGGCCTGTCTGAACCGCTGCGGTGTCGCGCGCTGACCGGGTCCTTCCGCATCGGCCGTCGGCTTCCTAAATCAACGGCCATGATGCGACAGCTCCAACTCCCCCGCCCGGCGGCACTCCTGCTCGCCATCCTTCTTCTCGCCCCCGCCGTCCCCGCCCAGGCCCAGCGCACGGTGCCGGAGAGCCGGGAGCAGATCACCCTCAGCTTCGCGCCGGTGGTGAAGCGGGCCAGCCCCGCCGTGGTGAACATCTACACCCAGCGCACCGTGCGGAACCGCATGTCGCCGCTGCTGGAGGACCCGTTCTTCCGCCGCTTCTTCGGCGACGCGTTCGGCGGCATCCCGCGCGACCGCATGGAGCGGTCGCTGGGCTCCGGCGTCATCGTCGGGGCGGACGGGCTGATCGTCACCAACGCCCATGTCATCAAGGACAGCGACCAGATCACGGTGGTGCTGGCCGACCGGCGGGAGTTCCCGGCCACGCTGGTGAGTGCGGACGAGCGGGTGGACCTCGCCGTCCTGCGCATCGATCCCGGCAAGGAGCGGCTGCCGGTGCTGGAGTTCCGGGACAGCGACGACCTGGAGGTGGGCGATCTGGTCCTCGCCATCGGCAACCCGTTCGGTGTGGGGCAGACGGTGACCAGCGGCATCGTCTCCGCCGTCGCCCGCACGGCCGTGGGCGTGTCCGACTACAATTTCTTCATCCAGACCGACGCCGCCATCAACCCCGGCAACTCCGGCGGCGCCCTCATCACCATGGACGGGCGGCTGGTCGGCATCAACACCGCCATCTTCAGTCGGTCGGGCGGCAGCATCGGCATCGGCTTCGCCATTCCGGCCAACATGGTGCGCACGGTGATCGACGCGGCGCGGAACGGCGGGAAGCTGGTGCGCCCCTGGATCGGCGCCGGGGGGCAGGCGGTGACGCCCGACCTCGCCGCAAGCCTGGGCCTGTCGCGGCCGGCCGGCGTGCTGATCAACCAGATCCACCGCAAGGGCCCGGCGGAGCAGGCGGGCCTGCGCGTGGGCGACGTGGTGACGGCCGTGGGCGGCCGGGCCGTGGACGATCCGGACAGCATGCGCTACCGCATCGCGACCCAGGCGGTCGGCGGCAGCACCACCCTGACCGTGATCCGGTCGGGCCGGGAACAGCAGCTCAGCCTGAAGCTGATCGCCCCGCCGGAGGACCCGCCCCGCGACATCACCCCCATCGAGGGCCGCAACCCCTTCTCCGGCGCGGAGGTGGCGAACCTGAGCCCGGCCCTGGTAGAGGAGATCGGCTTCAACGCAGCGACGGAGGGCGTGGTTGTCATGCGCCTCGCCGGCAACTCGGTGGCGGCCTCCGTCGGCCTTCAGCCGGGCGACATCGTCCTGCGGGTGAACGAGGTGGAGGTGCGGCTGGTCGACGACCTGGTCGCCATCCTGCGCCAACCTGCCCGCCAGTGGACCCTGTCCATCCGCCGCGGCGACAAGGTGCTGACCACGACGGTGGGTGGTTAGTTCACTTCCCTCTCCCAGGGGGAGAGGGTGGCGCGCAGCGCCGGGTGAAGGGGTACGGTGCCTCCACTCGGATCGCGTACCCCCTCTCCCTCCCACTGCGGGGGTACCTCCCTCTCCCCTTGGGAGAGGGAAGCTTTGGTGAAGCGGGACAGAAAGCGGCTACTTCCTCCTGGACGTTCCCAAGAGTAGGGTCGCACACTCCGTTCCCGGGTCAGCCCCATGTCCGCATCGCTCTTCTCCGACCAGGCCCCGCGTCCGCTCGCCGACCGGCTGCGGCCGAAGACGCTGGCGGAGGTGGTGGGGCAGGACCATCTGCTGAACCCGGAGGGGCCGGTCGGCCGGATGGTCGCGGCGCGGCGGCTGACCAGCATGGTCCTGTGGGGGCCGCCGGGGGTGGGCAAGACCACCATCGCCCGGCTGCTGGCCCAGGCCAGCGACCTCCATTTCGAGCCGCTGTCGGCGGTGTTCAGCGGTGTCGCCGACCTGCGCAAGGTGTTCGAGGCGGCGAAGGCGCGGCGGGCGGCCGGGCATGGCACGCTGCTGTTCATCGACGAGATCCACCGCTTCAACCGGTCCCAGCAGGACGGCTTCCTGCCCTATGTCGAGGACGGGACGGTGACGCTGGTGGGGGCGACGACGGAGAACCCCAGCTTCGAGCTGAACGCGGCCCTGCTCTCCCGCGCCCAGGTCTTCGTGCTGAACCGGCTGGACGAGGCGGCGCTGGAGCAGCTCCTCGCCCGGGCGGAGGCGGAGGAAGGGCGGCCCCTGCCGCTGGACGCCGACGCGCGCACGGCGCTCAAGGCCATGGCGGACGGGGACGGGCGGTACTGCCTGAACCTGTGCGAGGAGCTGTTCGCCCTGCCGGACGGCACCGTGCTGGACACGGCCGGGCTGGCCCAGGCGGTGCAGCGGCGCATGCCCCTCTACGACAAGGCGCAGGAGGGGCACTTCAACCTGATCTCCGCCCTGCACAAGTCGCTGCGCGGGTCGGACACGGACGCGGCCCTCTACTGGCTCGCCCGCATGCTGGCCGGGGGCGAGGACCCGCGTTACATCGCCCGCCGGCTCTGCCGCTTCGCGGTGGAGGATATCGGCATGGCCGACCCGCAGGCCCTGACCCAGGCCATCGCCGCGTGGGAGGCGTACGAGCGGCTGGGCAGTCCGGAGGGCGAACTCGCCATAGCACAGCTCGTGATCTATCTGGGCACGGCGCCGAAGTCGAACGCGGCCTACACCGCCTACAAGGCGGCGATGGCGGCGGCGAAGGAGACGGGCAGCCTGATGCCGCCCAAGCACATCCTGAACGCGCCGACCAAGCTGATGAAGCAGCTGGGCTATGGCAAGGACTACGCCTACGACCACGACACGGCCGAAGGCTTCAGCGGCCAGAACTACTTCCCCGACGGCATGAACCGGCGGGAGTTCTACCGCCCCGTCGAACGCGGCTTCGAGCGGGAGGTGAAGAAGCGGCTCGACTACTGGGCCCGGCTGCGGGCGGAGAAATCGCCGGAACCGTAGGCGCTCTGCTGGGCCTCCCTCAATCCAGCCTCTCCGTGATCGTCGGCTTGCCGGGCAGGGTGCCGGTCAGCAGTTCGGGGGCGCGGATCTTGCGCTCGGCGGGGCTGTAGCGCGGCGCCTCCGCCCGTTCGAACTTCTGGCGCAGGCGCTCGTACTCCGCCTTGTGGAACTCGTACTCCTCCTGGAAGGACGGCAGTTCCCGCCTGCGCCCGGTGACGACGATCTCCTCCTCAGGCTGGGGTCGCGCCTCGGCAGGCCGCTGCGGCGACTGCGACGGGGCGGGCTGCTGGGCTTGCGCGGGGGCCGCCAGGATCAGCGCCGCGGCGAGCGGCGGCAGAAGGCGGGACAGGGTGCTGGTCATGGACAAGGGGGCGTCCGTTCCACCGATCTTGCGCGTCTCGGCGGGCCCGGCGTAGGGTCGCGGCCGTCCCGCCCACGGCCGTCCCCCGCATGTCCAGACCCGATCCGCACCGCTTCGACCTTTATATCGGGATCGACTGGACCGGCGCAAAGCCCACCGGCACCGCGCCGCCCAAGGGGATCGCCATCGCCGTCGCCACGCCGGACGGGATGGTGCGCCCGGTCCCGGCGCCGGGCCGGGCGTGGTCGCGGCGGGAGGCTGGCGACTGGGTGCTGGCCCGCGTTCGGGAAGGGCTGCGGGTGATGGCGGGCTTCGACTTCGCCTTCGGCCTGCCCTGGGTCCCCGGCGTCGGCTACCTGGACGGGCGGGTGCCCGGTCTCGACGGCCTGTTCGACGTCTGGGACCTGGTGGAGCGGGCCTCGGCGGGCGCGCCGGACGATTTCGCCGGGCCGGCCGTCGACGATCCGCGCCTCGGGCCCAGCTTCTGGGTCAGCGGCCCGACCCCGGCGCATTGGGGCGACGGGTCGACCAAGCGGCGGCGGACGGAGGTGGCGGCGGCCCGCGCCGGCCTCGGCACACCGGTCTCGGTCTTCAAGCTGGCGGCGGCGTCCAAGCAGGTTGGCAAAGCGTCCCTGGCGGGGATGCGCACGCTGCGGCGGCTGCGGGCGGAGGGGGAAGGGGCGGTCGCCGTCTGGCCCGCCGAATTAATGACTGACCGGTCAGTCATTATGGAGATCTACCCGACGCTGTTCCGCCTCCGGGCGATCGGCTCCACCGCCAAGATTACCGCAAGGCCCGTGCTGGCGGAAGGGGTCGCGGCACTGGGCGGCCGTCTGGCGCCGGAGGTGCCGGAGCGTTTCGACGACCATGCGGGCGACGCCATGATCTCAGCCGCCGGGCTGCGGCTGCTGGCGGCCGATCCGACCGTCTGGTCCCCGCCGGGGCTGGACGCGGACACCGCCCGGCGGGAGGGATGGATCTTCGGCGTGAAGGACAGCCTGCCATGAACACCATCCTCGCCATCGCAGCCGGCGGGGCGCTGGGGGCGGTCGGACGGTACCTGACCGTGCTGGCGGTCGGCCGCTGGCTGGGGGCGGACTTTCCCTGGGGCACCTTGACGGTGAACGTGACGGGCGGCCTCGCCATGGGCTTCCTGGCCGGGCTCGGCGCCCACGCGTGGCAGCCATCCCCGGAACTGCGCGCCTTCCTGTTGACGGGGGTGCTGGGCGGGTTCACCACCTTCTCCGCCTTCTCCCTCGACGTGGCGCTGCTGTGGGAGCGGGGGGAGGCGGGGACGGCGCTGGCCTATGCGCTGGCCTCGGTCGTGTGTTCGGTCGGCGCCCTGTTCGCCGGCCTGTGGGCGGCGCGGATGGTGACGGCATGAGCGAGGGAACGGGAAAGCGGGTGGAGACGGTGACGGTGTCGCAGGACGACGCCGACGCGCGGCTGGACCGCTGGTTCAAGCGGCACTATCCCGGCCTGAGCCATATCCAGCTCCAGAAACTGCTGCGCACGGGCCAAGTGCGGGTGGACGGCAAGCGGGCGGAGGCGAACACGCGCCTTTCCCCCGGACAGCAGGTGCGTGTTCCGCCGCTGCCCGACGCCCCGCCGCCCGACGCGGCGGGCAAACCGGCCAAGGCCAAGCCCGCCTATACGGAGCAGGAGGCCGAGGCGCTGCGCCGCCGCGTGCTCTACCGCGACGCCGACGTGATCGTGCTGGACAAGCCGGCCGGCCTCGCCACCCAGGGCGGCACCAACCAGCCGAAGAACCTGGACGCCATGCTGGACGCCCTGACCTTCGACGCCGCGCAGCGGCCGAAGCTGGTGCACCGGCTGGACAAGGACACGTCGGGCTGCCTCGTGCTGGCCCGGAGTGCGGCGGCGGCGGCGAAGCTGACGGCGGCCTTCCGGTCCCGCGACGCCCGCAAGATCTACTGGGCCTGCACGGTGGGCGTGCCCAACCCGCACCAGGGCCGCATCGACCTGCCCGTCGCCAAGGAGGCCGGGACCAAGGGCGAGCGCATGGCCGTGGACGAGGAGGAGGGGGTGCACGCCATCACCTACTACACGGTGGTGGAGCATGCGCACCGGCAGGCGGCCTTCGTGGCGCTGTGGCCGCGCACCGGCCGCACCCATCAGCTCCGCGTCCACATGGCGGCGATCGGCACGCCGATCCTGGGCGACGGGAAGTATGCCGGGCAGGGCGCCTTCCTGGGCGGCGGGGTGGAGGTGCCGCGCCAGCTGCACCTGCACGCCCGCCGGATCGTGATGCCCCATCCCAAGGGCGGCACCATCGACGTCACGGCGCCGCTGCCCGCCCACATGAAGCCGGCGTGGGAGTATTTCGGCTTCGACGCCCGGATGAAGGCCGACCCGTTCGCCGAACTCGATTTCGGCTGAGCCGCCCCTTTCGCCGGCGGGGACGCGGGGCTACATGTGGGGCCCGGATTTACGCCCACTCCCGCCAGACCGGTGATCCCGTGCCGACACGGCTCGCGCTTTTCGACTGCGACGGAACGCTGGTCGACAGCCAGCACGCCATCCTCGCCGCCATGGATGCGGGCTTCGCGGCCGTCGGCCTGTCGGCACCACCGGCCAACGCCGTGCGCCGCGTCGTCGGCCTGCCGCTGGTCGAAGGCGTGGCCCGGCTGCTGCCGCAGGGGGAGCCGCGCCTGCATGGGGAGATCGCGGAGGCCTACAAGGCGGCCTTCCACGACAACCGCCTGAAGGGCCGCCACCCCGAACCGCTGTACCCCGGCGTGCGCGCCGCGCTGGACGCGCTGGAGGCGGGGGGACTGCTGCTCGGCATCGCCACCGGCAAGTCCCGCCGGGGACTGCTGGCCACCCTGCAGCACCACGGCCTGCTGGAACGGTTCGTCACCCTGCAGACCAGCGACCTGCTGCCGGGCAAGCCGCACCCCGACATGGTCCACCACGCCATGGCGGAGGCGGGGTCCGACCGCGCCGGGACGGTGGTGATCGGGGACACGACGTTCGACGTGCTGATGGCCAGGAACGCGGGCGTGCCCTGCGTCGGCGTCTCCTGGGGCTATCACGCGCCGGACGAGCTGATGGCCAGCGGGGCCGTGCGGCTGGTGGACGCATTCGGCGAAGTTCCCGCCGCCGTGCTTGGCCTGATGCCGGCGGCGGGGTAGAGGTTCGCCGCCCGACGAGACGGGCCCGACAACGATCGCGGAATCGGAATGAAGCGCGTCTACAAGCAGGTCGCCGTGGAACCGGTGGATGGCGGCTGGGAGGTTCGGCTGGACGGGAGGCCCGTGCGCACGCCCGCGCGCCAGCCGCTGCACCTGCCGACCCGGGCGCTGGCCGACGCCGTCGCCGCCGAGTGGGACGCCCAGGCGGACGAGATCCGGCCCCATATGGTGCCGCTGACCCAGCTTTCGAACGTGGCCGTGGACCGCGCGCGGGACCAGCATCCGCAGATGGTCCAGGCCGTGTTCGCCTATGCAGGCACCGACCTGCTCTGCTACCGGGCGGACCATCCGCCGGCGCTGGCGGAGCGGCAGCGGCAGGGCTGGCAGCCGCTGCTGGACTGGTGCGCCCTGCGCTATGACGCGCTGCTGGTGCCGACCGTCGGCGTCGTCCACCGCCCGCAGTCGGAGGGCGCGCTGGCCGCCTTGCGCGCGGCGGTCGACGCGCTCGACCCTTGGCGGCTCGCGGCCCTGCAGAGCGCCGTCGGCGCTTCCGGATCGCTGGTCATCGGGCTGGCCCTGCTGGAAGGGCGGGTGGCCCCGGCCGAGGCGTTCACCCTGGCGCAGCTCGACGAGCTGTTCCAGGCCGAGCAGTGGGGCGAGGACGCGGAGGCGGCGAAGCGCCGCGCGGCGATCCTGGCCGACCTGGAGGCGACGGGACGGTTCATCGCCGCACTCCAGGCGGGCTGACCCGGACGGCCATCCCGACACCCGGCTTGGCGCACGCCCCGCGCGGATGCTATGTGCGTTATCAGCGCGGGCCGGAAAGGTCCCGAACCGGGGAGGCGGGCATGCAGGAGATCGTGGCGAAGCTGGAAGCCAAGCGGGCCGGCGCGCGGCAGGGCGGCGGCGCCAAGCGCGTGGAGGCCCAGCACGCCAAGGGCAAGCTGACGGCCCGCGAGCGCATCGACGTGCTGCTGGACGAGGGGTCCTTCGAAGAGTGGGACATGTTCGTCGAGCATCGCTGCACCGACTTCGGCATGGCCGACCAGAAGGTGCCGGGCGACGGCGTGGTGACCGGCCACGGCACGATCAACGGCCGCCTCGTCTTCGTCTTCAGCCAGGATTTCACCGTGTTCGGCGGCAGCCTGTCGGAGGCGCACGCGGAGAAGATCTGCAAGGTCATGGATCAGGCGATGAAGGTGGGCGCGCCCGTCATCGGCTTGAACGATTCGGGCGGGGCCCGCATCCAGGAGGGGGTTGCGAGCCTGGGCGGCTATGCCGAGGTGTTCCAGCGCAACGTGCTGGCTTCCGGCGTGGTGCCGCAGATCAGCCTGATCATGGGCCCCTGCGCCGGCGGTGCGGTCTACAGCCCGGCCATGACCGACTTCATCTTTATGGTGAAGGACAGCAGCTACATGTTCGTCACCGGCCCCGACGTGGTGAAGACGGTGACGCACGAGGTGGTGACGGCGGAGGAGCTGGGCGGGGCCGTGACCCACACGGCGAAGTCCGGTGTGGCCGACCTCGCCTTCGAGAACGACGTGGAGGCGATCCTCCAGACCCGGCGCTTCTTCGACTTCCTGCCGCTGAACAACCGGGAGAAGCCGCCGGTGCGGCCGACCGCCGACCCGATCGACCGGCAGGAGCCGAGCCTGGACACGCTGGTGCCGGCCAACCCGAACAAGCCCTACGACATGAAGGAGCTGATCCTGAAGGTCGTGGACGAGGGCGACTTCTTCGAGGTGCAGCCGGACTACGCCCGCAACATCATCACGGGCTTCGGCCGGATGAACGGCAGCACCGTCGGGTTCGTGGCGAACCAGCCGATGGTGCTGGCCGGCTGCCTGGACATCGACAGCAGCCGCAAGGCGGCGCGGTTCGTGCGCTTCTGCGACGCCTTCAACATCCCGATCGTGACCTTCGTCGACGTCCCCGGTTTCCTGCCGGGAACGGCGCAGGAGTATGGCGGCATCATCAAGCACGGGGCGAAGCTGCTGTTCGCCTATGCGGAGTGCACCGTGCCCAAGGTCACCGTGATCACCCGCAAGGCCTATGGCGGCGCCTACGACGTGATGGCCTCCAAGCATCTGCGCGGCGACGTGAACTACGCGTGGCCGCAGGCGGAGATCGCGGTGATGGGGCCGAAGGGGGCGGTGGAGATCATCTTCCGCCAGGACATCGGCGACACCGCCAAGATCGAGGCGCGGACGGAGGAGTACCGGCAGAAGTTCGCCAACCCCTTCGTCGCCGCTTCCCGCGGCTACATCGACGACGTGATCATGCCGCACAACACCCGCAAGCGGCTGTGCCGGGCGCTCGGCATGCTGCGGAACAAGCAGCTCGAGAACCCGTGGAAGAAGCACGACAACCTGCCGCTCTGAGATTCCCGACAGAACAACGAGACGAGGAAGGAACGCCCGATGACCGTCGACGAGCTTGAGAAGGAGATGCGCGCCAACGCCAACCGGTTCGCCGGGCTGGGGGCCGTGGTGAAGTTCGATTTCGGGCAGGACGGCGCCATCTATGTGGACGGCAACCAGGCCCCGCCGGCGGTCAGCCAGAAGGGGGCCGACCCGCGCACGACCATCCAGATGACGCTGGACAACTTCGTGAAGATGAACCAGGGCCAGCTGTCCCCCATGATGGCCTTCTCCACCGGCAAGCTGAAGGTCCAGGGCGATATGGGCCTCGCCATGAAGCTCAGCTCCATGCTGGACGACTGAGGGCTGCCCAGCCGCGGACATGACGGACGGCGCCCGCAGGGGGCGCCGTCCTTGTTTCGGGCGGTCCGCCCGCTCAGTGATACCCCTCGCCGGCCCGGATCTTCCCCCGGAACACCCAGTAGGTGTAGGCCGTGTAGGCCAGGATCGTCGGCACCAGGAAGACCAGCCCGACGAACAGGAAGACCTGGCTTTCCGGCGGGGAGGCCGCGTCCCAGATCGTGATGTCCGGGGGGATCGCCAGCGGCCACAGGCTGATGGCGAGGCCACCGTAGGCCAGCAGGAACAGCAGCATGGTCAGCACGAAGGGCGGCCCGTCGCGGCGCTGGCGCACGGTCGTCAGCAGCATGGCCGCCACCAGCAGGGTCAGCACCGGCACCGGCGCCAGATAGAGCAGGTTCGGGAAGGTGAACCAGCGGTCCCGCACCGCCTCGTTCCAGAGCGGCGTGATCAGGCTGACCAACCCGATGAAGATCAGCACGCCCAGCAGCAGCTTCGGCGCCAGCCGGTAGCACCAGTCGCGCAGCCCGTCCTCCGTCTTCAGGATCAGCCAGGTGCAGCCCAGCAGGGCGTAGCCGCAGACGAGCGCCACGCCGGTCATCAGGCTGAAGGGGGTCAGCCAGTCCAGCAGGCCGCCGACGAAGTCCCGGCCCTCCACCTCGAAGCCCTGGATGAAGGCGCCCAGGATGACGCCCTGGGCGAAGGTGGCGAACAGGGAGCCGAAGAAGAAGCTGTAGCCCCAGGCGCCCCGGCTGGTCACCGCCTTGAAGCGGAACTCGAACGCGACCCCCCGGAAGATCAGCGCGATCAGCATCAGCAGCAGCGGCAGGTAGAGGGCCGGCAGGATCACCGAATAGGCCAGCGGGAAGCCGGCGAACAGCGCGGCCCCGCCCAGGATCAGCCAGGTCTCGTTCCCGTCCCAGATGGGGGCGACCGTGTTCATGGCGATGTCCCGGTCGTCCTCCCCGCCCGGCAGGAAGGGGAACAGGATGCCGACCCCCAGGTCGAACCCGTCCATCAGCACGTACATGAAGATGGCGAGGCCGCCGATGAAGGCGAAGGCGAGGGTGAGGTCGATCCAGTCCAGCATGGCGGTCGCTCCTGCGCTGGGGCTATTCGGCGGCGGACGGGCTGATCCGGGTGGGGCGGCCGGACGGGCCCGGCTCGATCGCCTCGGGTGCGGCGGAGAAGGGCCGCTTCGGCCGGTTGGCCGTCAGGTCTGGCGCCCTGACCCCGCCCTCGGGCCCGCGCTGGAACAGCCGCACCAGGAAGTAGATGCCCGCGCTGAAGACCGTGGTGTAGGCGAGGAAGAAGATGGTGAGCGAGGTCAAAACCCCCGCCGCCGTCAGCGCCGGGGTGACGCTGTCCTCCGTCCGCAGGATGCCGTAGACGGTCCAGGGCTGGCGGCCGAGCTCCGTCGTGATCCAGCCGAACATGATGGCCAGGAACCCGATGGGGGAGGTGAAGCGCAGCGTCTGCAGGAACCAGCCCGTGTCGTAGAGCCGCCCCTTCCACCGCAGCCACAGGCTGACGAAGCCGATGGCGACCATCAGCAGACCCAGCCCCACCATGGCGCGGAAGGCGAAGAAGACGGGCAGCACCGGCGGGCGATCCTCCGCCGGCCATTCCTTCAGGCCCCGGATCACGCCGTCGGGATCGTGGGTCAGAATGATGCTGCCCAGCTTGGGAATGGAGATTTCGAAATGGTTCATCTCCGCCTCCTGGTCTGGGATGGCGAAGAGGATTAGGGGCGCGCCCTCGTACGTCTCCCAGTGCCCCTCCAGTGCGGCAAGCTTGGTCGGCTGGTGCTCCAGCGTGTTGAGGCCGGTGAGGTCGCCCACGAACACCTGCGCCGGCGCCAGCACGGCGATCAGCCACAGCGACATCGACAGGCCGATCTTGGCGTGGTCGACGAAGCGGCGCTTCACGAGATGCCAGGCGCTGACCCCCGCCACGACGAAGGCCGTGGTCAGGAAACAGGCCATGACCATGTGGAAGTAGCGGTAGGGGAAGCTGGGGTTGAAGACGATCTGCCACCAGTCGACCGGGAACAGCCGCCCGTCGCGCAGCTCGTACCCGGCCGGCGTCTGCATGAAGCTGTTGGACGACAGGATCCAGAAGGCGCTGATCAGGGTGCCCAGCGCCACCATGCAGGCGGCGAAGAAATGCATGCCGCGCGGCACCCGGTCGCGCCCGAACAGCAGCACGCCCAGGAACGTCGCCTCCAGGAAGAAGGCGGTCACGACCTCATAATTGATCAGGGGGCCCAGGATGTAGCCGCCGATGTCCGAAAACCGGCTCCAGTTCGTGCCGAACTGGTAGGACATGACGATGCCGGAGACGACGCCGAGGCCGAAGGACACGGCGAAGATCTTCGTCCAGTACTCCGACAGCTGGCGGAAGATGTCCCGCCCCGTCAGCAGCCAGCGTCCCTCCAGCACGGCGATCCAGCAGGCGAGCCCGATGGTGAAGGCCGGGAACAGGATGTGGAAGGAGATGGTGAAGGCGAACTGGATCCTGGCCAGGGTCAGCGGATCGAGGTCCATGACGCGGGGGCTCCCGGATTGCGGCGACGGCGTGCGCGGGGCTGTGGCCGGCGGTTTCCGTCTTCTTGCCACCCGTCGAAACAGCTAGTCCGCGAGAAACCTCACGCGAGGTGAGGAAATGTCGCGCCACTTTTTCGCCACTGGCCGGGTCGCGACCATCGAACCGGGGGCCGGGCGATCCCATCTGGGGGGCATGGGAGACGACCCGATGCCCGACACGGAACACGGCCTCCGCGCGCGCCGGCGGCGCGGCGGCCTGCTGAACCACCTGATCCTGTTCTTCGCGGTGATGGTGGTGCTGGTGCCCGTGAACTTCCTGACCACCCCGGATTATCCGTGGTTCGTCTTCCCCATGGTCCTCTGGTTCGCGCCCCTGGCGCTGCACGTGGCCTGGGCGATGGGGCTGTTCGACCGGCGGGGCTAGGGCGGCGGGGTCAGTCCGCGGCCAGGTCCCGGATCGCGGCCGCCATGGCGGGGTTCACCGTGAAGTGCCGTTCCAGGAAGGCCAGCATGGCGCGCGCCGCCTCGGGCGTGCGGTCCACGCCGGGCGCCCAGCCGGCGCTTTCGGCCGCGAAGGCGGGGTGCCGCGCCTCGAACCGGCGGTCGGAATTGAACAAGTCGGCGCCGGGGCCCGGGAAGCGCCGGTCCGCCAGCTTCAGCACATGGTCGAGCGCGTAGACCTGCACCATCTTGAACCCGGCCAGCCGTTCGCCGCGTCGCCAGCGGCCCAGCCCGACGAACAGGTTCGACAGCGCCTCCCCCATCAGCCAGTCCTCGTCGGCCGGGCGGGGCAGGTGGCGTTCGGCCGGAACGCAGAGGCCGGTGTCGAAACCGTCCGCCGCCCAGATGACGCGGCCGGGGGCGAAGGGGATGGTCGAAAGCTCCCGCGGTTCGAACACGGCGAACTCCACGAAGACGCCGTCGTCGTACAGCGCCTTCCAGCCGTCGGCCGTGTTCCGGAACCCCCAGGCGAGCGGACGCGGGCGGGACAGCCAGTCCAGGTTCTCGACGAAGTCCCGCTTGGCGCCCGGCTGGACGATGGCGAAGAAATCCAGGTCGGACCAGCGGTCCAGCCGCGCCGTCTCCGCCGCCGAACCCAGGGCCAGCAATGCCAGGCCCCGGCCGCTGTCGGCGACGGACCGGGCGATGGCGGCGAGGCGGTCGATGCGAAGCGGGATCGGGTCCATCGTTCAGAACTCCGGGTGGGGGCCGGGGTGGCGCGGCAGGTCGTCCCTGGTGTCGAACCAGGGGATGCGGCTCGCCGTCCAGATGTGGAAGGCGGGCTTGACCTCCTCCGGCCGGTCCAGCGTCGCCACGTTGACCGAGACGAAGTCACCCCCACGCTCCCGGTATTCCAGTGGGGTTCCGCAGGTGGGGCAGAATCGGCGCTCGCCCTGCTCGGTCGACTGGTAGACGGTCGGTTCGCCTGCCGTGTAGGCGAAATCCTCCAGCCCGACATAGGCGCAGGCGATGACCGGCGCGCCGGCGTTGCGTTGGCAGATGCGGCAGTGGCAGTAGCCCGCGTTCCGGGGCTTGGTCCGGCAGCGATAGCGCACCCGCCCGCAGAGGCAGCCGCCCGCCCAGGTTTCGTCGGCCAAGACTTCAGCGGGCATCAGTCGATCCGCAGCAGCAGCCGGTCGGCGAAGCCGCCGCCGGGGCAGGCGAGGCCCGGTTCCTCCCGGCAGGGATTCATCGTGAAGTTCACCAGCCCGACCCGGCCCAGCAGCTGATCCGCCGGGATCGGCCCGCCGCCCTCCGCGAAGCGGCTGTCCAACGAGTTGTCGCGATTGTCGCCCATCATGAACAGGTGCCCGTCCGGCACCCGGAACAGCGGCGTGTCGTCGCCGAAGGCCGTGTCCGTCTGTTCCAGGATGCGGTGGGTGCGCCCGCCGGGCAGCGTCTCCTCATACTCCGTCACGGTGGCGACGGCACCGCCATGCTCCCGGTAGGCGTAGCGGGCGACCTCGCGGCGGGGCACCACCTCACCGTTGATGACGAGGCGCCCGCCGCGCACCCGCACCGTGTCGCCGGGCAGGCCGATGACGCGCTTGACCAGCGCCTCCTCCATGTCCGGGCGGCTGTAGACGACGATGTCGCCCCGCTCCGGCAGCCGGCCGAACAGGCGCCCTTCGCCGAGAGGCAGGGTGACCAGCGGGGTCGACCAGCGGCTGTAGCCGTAGGCGTACTTGGCCGCGTGGAAATGGTCGCCGACCCGGATGGTCGGCAGCATGCTTTCCGACGGGACGTGGAAGGCCGCGAAGGCGAGGGTGTTGAAGCCGAAGACGACGGTGCCCAGCGTCAGGGCGAAACCCGCCCACTCCCGCACCGTCCGCAATACCGGCCGCCAGCCCGGCCGCCATTCCGTCCGCATCGCGTTCCTCCCTCGGCCCGCCACATGGGGCACACCCTTTCGATACGACAGAGTGGGGCCTGCGATCCCCGCCGGTCAATCCGCCCCGGCGCCCGCGCCGTTGACAGGGGCGCGCGGATTGGGTGCATTTCCAGCAACCCCTCATGCAGCCATCGGGAGGGGACCGAAACACCGCCACAGGAATCCCGCCGCCCATGTTCGACAAGATCCTGATCGCCAACCGGGGCGAGATCGCCTGCCGCGTCATCAAGACGGCCCGGCGCATGGGCATCAAGACCGTGGCCGTCTATTCCGAGGCGGACGCGGGCGCCCTGCATGTGGAGATGGCGGACGAGGCGGTGGCCATCGGCCCCGCCCCCAGCGCGCAGAGCTACTTGGTGGCGGATCGGATCGTGGAGGCCTGCCTGAAGACCGGGGCCCAGGCGGTGCATCCGGGATACGGGTTCCTGTCGGAGAAGGCGGAGTTCTGCGAGAAGCTGAAGAAGGCGGGGATCACCTTCATCGGCCCCGACGTCCACGCCATCGGCGCCATGGGCGACAAGATCGAGTCGAAGAAGCTGGCCAAGGCGGCCGGCGTCTCCACCGTTCCCGGTTACCTGGGCGTCATCAAGGACGAGGCGGAGGCCGCCAGCATCGCGCGGGAGATCGGCTATCCGGTGATGATCAAGGCCTCGGCCGGCGGCGGCGGCAAGGGCATGCGCGTGGCCTGGAACGACGCCGAGGCGCGCGACGGCTTCCGCAGCGCCAGCAACGAGGCGCGAAGCAGCTTCGCCGACGACCGGGTGTTCATCGAGAAGTACATCCAGGAGCCGCGCCACATCGAGATCCAGGTGCTGGCCGACACCCACGGCAACTGCGTCTACCTGGGGGAGCGCGAATGCTCCATCCAGCGGCGGCACCAGAAGGTGATCGAGGAGGCGCCGAGCCCGTTCCTGGACCCGCAGACCCGCAAGGCCATGGGCGAGCAGGCGGTGGCCCTGGCCAAGGCCGTGCAGTACCGCAGCGCCGGCACGGTGGAGTTCATCGTCGGGCCGGACAAGAGCTTCTACTTCCTTGAGATGAATACCCGTCTGCAGGTGGAGCATCCGGTGACGGAGGAGGTCACCGGTCTGGACCTCGTGGAGCTGATGATCCGGGTGGCGGCGGGGGAGAGGCTGCCGTTCGGCCAGGAGGATGTGAAGCTGAACGGCTGGTCCATCGAGGCGCGGGTCTATGCCGAGGACCCGACCCGCAACTTCCTGCCCGCTATCGGCCGGGTCACCCGCTACCGCCCGCCGGCCGAGGGCAAGCGTGCCGACGGCAGCCGCGTGCGCGTGGATACCGGCGTGTACGAGGGCGGCGAGATCAGCATGTACTACGACCCCATGATCGCCAAGCTGATCACCTGGGGCCCGGACCGCGCCACGGCCACGCGGGCGATGGGGGAGGCGCTGGACGGCTTCGTCATCCGGGGGGCCGGGCACAATATCAGCTTCCTGGCGGCGCTGATGGGGCTGGAGCGGTTCGGGGAAGGGCGGCTGTCCACCAACCTGATCGCGGAGGAGTTCCCCGACGGGTTCCACGGCATCACGCCGGAGGCCGACACGCTGCGCCGCCTGCTGGCCGTGGCGCTGATGGCGGAGCGGCGGGTGGCGGAGCGCGACGCCATGATCAGCGGGCAGGCTACAGGGCAGCTGCGCCGGAGCCTGGAGGGCTGGGTGGCGCGCACGGGAGGCGTGAACCATCCCGGCAGCGTCATGCCGGTGGACGGCGGGGCGGATGTGCGCCTGGACGACAGGACGATGGCCGTCCGCACCGGCTGGGAGCTGGGCGACCTCTTGTGGACCGGCACCGTTGACGGCGTGCCGATGACCGTTCAGATCGAGCGCAAGGGGACCCGCTGGGTCCTGTTCCATGGCGGGGCGGAACTGTCGGTCCAGGTCCTCACCCCGCGCGCTGGCGACCTTGCGGCCCTGATGCCGGTGAAGCTGCCGCCGGACATGTCGAAGTTCCTGCTGTCGCCCATGCCGGGCCTGCTCGTCTCCGTCGTCGTGGCGGAGGGCGAGGAGGTGAAGGCGGGACAGGAGCTGGCCGTGGTCGAGGCCATGAAGATGGAGAACATCCTGCGCGCCGAGAGCGACGGCCGGGTGAAGAAGGTCCACGCCGCCAAGGGGGCGAGCCTGGCGGTGGACGAGAAGATCATCGAGTTCGAGTGAGGGCGGGGTAGCCATCCCGCCGACTGGTCAGGTGCCCGGCTGTTGGCATAATCATCCCGCCCGCCCCCGCATGAGAGCCCCGCCCATGTCCGACAGCCGCCGCGCCGTGCGCGTCACCATCACCGGCCGGGTCCAGGGGGTCTGGTACCGGGGCTGGACCGTGGAGCAGGCGGGGCTGCGCGGGCTGGACGGCTGGGTGCGCAACCGGGCGGACGGGGCGGTGGAGGCGGTGTTCGCAGGCGACCCGGCGGACGTGGACGCCATGCTGGACGCGTGCTGGAAGGGGCCGCCCGCCGCCAAGGTGATCGGCGTGCAGGTGGAGGAGACGGCCGATCCGGGCGGCATCGGCTTCGCGCAGCGGTGAAGGCCTGTGATACGCCGTGTTACGCCGTGATACGTTTTTCCGCCGTTCGGGGCGTCACGTAACGCGGGCGATGTGAAACGCCATGAAACGCCATGAAACGTCTTTCGCGCTGGTGCCGCGTTTCGTTTCACGGGAACCGGGGAGTGCAGCCGACGGTCAAGCGGGGTCCGGGGCAGTTTCGCCGACAGGCTGCCCGATTATAGGAATATTGTCAAGCCCAGCCAGGGTGAGGGGCCGCCTACTCCGCCGCCCCGCGCACGGCCATCTTCTCCAGGTCCGCCATCCGCTTCTCCGCGTCGAACTGGTCGGCCACCTGCTGGTCGTGGGCCGACAGCTCCTCGCTGTCCACGCCGGCGAACATGATGACGCCCATGTCCTCGTAGGCCTTCTGCACGCGCGGGCCCCACAGGCCGATGTCGCGGATGGTGGGCACGATGCGGCTGAACAGGAAGGTGCGGAACTGCTTCATGGCGGGCGTGTGCTCCACCTCCGCCATGTACTGGGCGGTGGGGATGTCCAGCCGCTCCAGGATCTCCTCCCCGTTGAAGCGGTCGCGCATCAGGTGGCAGGCCTCCACCACGAACTCCTCCCGCTCGTCGCGCTCCTTCTGGGTCAGCTGCGGATAGTAGTCGCGCAGGGCGAGGCGCCCGAAGGCGACATGGCGGGCCTCGTCCTGCATGACGTAGGCGTTCACCTGGGCGCAAAGCCTGTTGCCGGCCATGTCGCGGATGCGCTGGAAGGCGGCGAGCGCCAGCCCCTCGATCAGCACCTGCATGCCGAGATAGGTGAAGTCCCAGCGGCTGTCGTCGATCGCCTGGTTCAGCAGCGTCTTCAGGTGCTTGTTGATCGGGTAGGCCAGCTCGAACTTCTCCCGCAGCAGGCGGGAATAGGCCTCCACGTGCCGCGCCTCGTCGGCCACCTGGGTGGCCGCATAGAACTTGCTGTCGATGTCGGGCACCGACTGCACGATGCGGGCGGTGCAGATGAGGGCGCCCTGTTCGCCATGCAGGAACTGGGAGAGCTGCCAGGCCTGGGTGTGGTGGCGCAGCGCCCGCTTCTCCGCCTCCGTGAAGCGGTCCCACATGCTGGTCCAGCGGATCGGCATGGACTCGTCCGGTAGCATCATGGGGTTCTCGGGATCGAGGTCCTGGGACCAGTCGATCCGGTCGGCCGCGTTCCACTGCTGGCGCTTGCCCTTGTCGTAGAGGCCCAGCAGCCCGTCCCGCATGTCGTCGTAGGCCCAGGTGAAGACGGCGTCGGCACCGCCCGGCACGTGCCAGTCGGTCTGCTCCACGGGCAGCACGTAATTGATCTGGGTCGGCATGACGGTGTCCCCCCGCTTGCGTCCAGGCCTCCATGGGCCGCGCGTTCCGATCAGCCTAGTCCAAGCGGAACCGCCCCGCCAGCGCCGCCCGCCGGGCGCGCCCCCCCTCTCCTGGCTACGTCTTTTGGCTTGGCCGCATGGCGGCGGGGTCGATTTATAATGTCCGCGGAGACAACGGCGAACGCCGTGGCAGCGCAGGGGGCGGGACAAATGACCGTGTTGCAGGAATTCCGGGCCTTCATCAGCCGGGGCAACGTGATCGACCTCGCGGTCGGCATCATCATCGGGGCGGCCTTCACCGCCATCGTGAATTCGCTGGTGAACGACATCCTGATGCCGCCGCTGGGCTTCCTCATGGGCGGGCTGGACTTCAGCAACTACTTCGTCGCGCTGTCGCTGGAGCAGTACACGACGCTGGAGGAGGCGAAGAAGGCCGGGGTGGCGACCATCAACTACGGCCTGTTCATCAACGCCGTGATCAAGTTCCTGATCGTGGGCTTCGCCATCTTCATCCTGGTCAAGCAGGTGAACCGGTTCCGCGCCAAGGAGGAGGCGAAGCCGACGCCGACCCCGCCGCAGGAGCTGCTGCTGGCGGAAATCCGGGACCTGCTTAAGGCGCAGACCAAGGCGGGCGTGCCGGCGGAGTGAGGGGGTCTAGCGCCAGGGCGGCCGTCAGGGCCCGCCCTTGCCCTCCAGCAGGTCGCGGATGCGCGACAGGTGGGCGTTGATGCGGCCGACACCCAGCATGATGAAGCCCAGCAGCAGGCCGATCAGGCCCGGGCCGAACGACTCCTCCGTCGGGGCGTTCAGCAGCAGCAGGCTGATGAAGATCGTCACACCGCCCGCGAGGTAGAAGACGAAGGCGGTGATGGAACGGCGTTCCTTCATGCGGCACAGCTTTCGCGGGCCGTGGCCTCGGGCCCGAACAGCTCGCCGAAGGTCGCCATAAGCGCGGAATCGACCTCCGGCAGGGTGACGATGTGGCCGAGATCGGCCAGCGAGGTGACGCCATGCTCGGCGATGCCGCAGGGGACGATCCCGTTGAAGTGGGACAGGTCCGGCTCCACGTTCAGGGCGATCCCATGATAGCTGACGCCGCGCCGGACCCGCACGCCGAGGGCCGCGATCTTCGCCTCCCGTCCCGGCCGGCCGTGGGCCGACAGGTCGACCCAGACACCGACCCGGCCGCAGCGCCGCTCCCCCTTCACCGCGAACAGGGCGAGCGTGCGGATCAGCCACTCCTCCAGCCGCCAGACATAGTCGCGCAGGTCGCCGCCGCGCGCCTGCAGGTCCAGCATCACATAGGCGATGCGCTGGCCGGGGCCGTGGTAGGTGTACTGCCCGCCGCGCCCGGCCGCGTGGACGGGGAAGCGGCCCGGCTGCACGAGGTCGGACGGCTTGGCGCTGGTGCCGGCGGTGTAGAGGGGCGGATGCTCCAGCAGCCACACAGTCTCCGGCGCGGCGGCGGCACGGATCTCCGCGACGCGCCGCTCCATGAAGGCGAGGGCGTCGGGGTAGGCCACCGCCTCGTCGCTGATCTTCCACTCGATGCCGGACATGGACGCTTCCTTTTCCGCGACGCTCTATAAATGTGTCGCGGCGGCCAACTCGGGAATGGCTTGAACACACCGGACGGATTTGCTATCTCCCCCGGCACCCGTCGGCAAGCCCTACCAGCCTGTCGGCGTTCTGCACGGTGCGATGCGGTCGTGGCGGAACTGGTAGACGCGCAGCGTTGAGGTCGCTGTGGGGCAACCCGTGGAAGTTCGAGTCTTCTCGACCGCACCATCCTCCGGCCGGATACCAGACGGCCGATCCTGACAAATCAGCCTTCGACCGACGCGCCGTCTGTAGCGCGGTGTCGCGGCGGAGCAGCGTCCGTCGGTTGCGCGACGCGGCCTTTACTGCCAGTCTGGCGGGAATGCTGCGGCTCGTGCTCGATACCGATGTCGTCGTGGCGGCGCTGCGCAGTCCGTCCGGCGCCTCCCGCGCGCTCGTGATCGCGGCTCTTGACGGTCGCTTCACCATCCCGGTCAGCGTTCCGCTGTTCCTCGAATACGAAGCGGTACTGACCCGAAGGCCGCACCTGCTTGCGGCCGGTCTGAATGAACTTGAGGTGATCGGAGTCCTCAACGGTCTGGCGAACATCTTCGAGCCGGTCACGATGCACTTCCGATGGCGTCCGATGATGCGTGACCCGGATGACGACATGGTCATGGAGACCGCTCTGAACGGTCGCGCGGATGCGCTGGTTACGTTTAACCGTCGCGACTATCTTGAAGGGGCCCGACTTTTCGGGATCGAGCCGATCCTGCCGTTTGAGGCGCTGCGGAGGCTGGGATGAGCGACGTCGGATTGACGGTGAAGGTCGACGGAAAGCTGAAGGCCGACCTGGAACGGGCCGCGTCCGCCGAAGGCATCGGCCTCGACGAGTTCGTCACCCGGGCCCTCGCGTCGGAGATGGAGCGCCGGCGGGTGCACGACTTCTTCGCTGACCGTGCGCGTCAGGGGTCGGTCGAGCGCGCCCGCGAGATCCTGGGACGGGCCGGAACGAAGCCACCACGGCCCGGCGACGGGTTGCCCGAAGGCTGGACGCCCGGCCGGTGAACCCCTTGGGGATCAATCGATCCTGGACAAGCGGGCGGGGCAGGGCCTAAGCAGGTCCCGCGACCGCAAGGCATTCCGGGCGTCGATGAAATCGACCGGAGCCAGCCCGCATGGCCCCGTAAGAAGAGGTGCTGGCCCCGTGTCCGACAGCCTCCGCGACGCCGCTCTCGACTATCACCGGGCGAATCCTCCGGGAAAGATCTCCGTCACCCCGACCAAGCCGCTGGCCACCCAGCGGGACTTGGCGCTGGCCTATTCGCCGGGCGTGGCCGCCGCGTGCGAGGCCATCGTGGCCGATCCGAACGAGGCCAGCCGGGTCACGGCGCGGGGCAACCTGGTGGCCGTCATCACCAACGGCACGGCCGTGCTGGGCCTGGGCGACATCGGGCCGCTGGCGTCCAAGCCGGTGATGGAGGGCAAGGGCGTTCTGTTCAAGAAGGTCGCCGGCATCGACGTTTTCGACATCGAGATCAACGAGAAGGACCCGGATCGGCTGGTGGAGGTGATCGCGGCCTTGGAGCCGACCTTCGGGGGCATCAACCTGGAGGACATCAAGGCGCCGGAATGCTTCCTGGTCGAACGCAAGCTGCGCGAGCGGCTGAAGATCCCCGTCTTCCATGACGACCAGCACGGCACGGCGATCATCGTCGCGGCGGCCATCACCAACGCGCTGAGCCTGACCGGCCGCGACATCGCCACCGTGAAGCTGGTGGTCAGCGGGGCGGGGGCGGCGGCGCTGGCCTGCCTGGACCTGCTGGTGGACATGGGGCTGCCGGTCGAGAACATCTGGGTCAGCGACATCAAGGGCGTGGTCTACGAAGGCCGCACCGAGCTGATGGACGAGCGCAAGGCCCGCTACGCCAAGAAGACGAACGCGCGCACGCTGGGCGACATCATCGGCGGGGCGGACGTGTTCCTTGGGCTGTCCGCACCCAGGGTGCTGACCCAGGAAATGGTGAAGCGCATGGGCGAGCGGCCCATCGTGATGGCGCTGGCCAACCCCACGCCGGAGATCATGCCGGAGGAGGTGCGGGCGGTCCGCCCCGACGCCATCATCGCCACCGGGCGCAGCGACTATCCGAACCAGGTCAACAACGTCCTCTGCTTCCCCTTCATCTTCCGCGGCGCCCTTGACGCCGGCGCGACCACGATCAACGAGGCGATGAAGGTAGCGGCCGTGCGCGCCATCGCGCGGCTGGCCCAGGCGGAGGCGCACGACCTCGTCGCCACCGCCTATGGGGAGCAGCCGCCCGCCTTCGGGCCGGACTACCTGATCCCGCGCCCGTTCGACCCGCGCCTGATCCTGGAGATCGCACCGGCGGTGGCGGAAGCCGCCATGGAGACGGGTGTCGCCACCCGGCCGATCGGGGATTTCGCGGCCTACCGGGAGCGGCTGAGCCAGTTCGTCTTCCGCTCAGGCCTCGTCATGAAGCCGGTGTTCGGCCGGGCCAAGGCGGAGCCCAAGCGCGTCGTCTTCGCCGAGGGCGAGGAGGAGCGGGTGCTGGGTGCGGTGCAGGTGGCGGTGGACGACGGCCTCGCCCGCCCCATCCTGATCGGCCGGCGCGAGGTGGTGGCGCGCCGCATCGCCAAGCTGGGCCTGCGCATCCGCCAGGGCGAGCATTTCGATCTGGTCGATCCCGAGAACGACCAGCGCTACCAGGATTACTGGCAGAGCTATCACCGCATCATGGAACGGCGGGGCGTGAGCCCGGACCGGGCGCGCCAGATCCTGCGCACCAACACGTCGGTCATCGGCGCGCTGATGGTGCGCAAGGGGGAGGGCGACGCGCTGATCTGCGGCACGGTCGGCCAGTATGACTGGCACCTGAAGCACGTGATGGACGTGATCGGGCTGAAGTCCGGTGTGCGCAAGGCGTCGGCCCTGTCGGTGCTGATCCTGGGGCGGGGCACCTTCTTCCTGGCCGACACCTATGTGAACCCGGACCCCACGCCGGACGACATCGCCGAGACCACCGAACTGGCGGCGGAGGAGGTGCGGCGCTTCGGCCTGACGCCGAAGGTGGCGCTGCTGTCCCATTCCAGCTTCGGCAGCCACGACCATCCGGGGGCCGCGAAGATGCGGCAGGCGCTGGAGGCAATCCGCGCCCGCATCCCGGACCTGGAGGTGGAGGGCGAGATGCACGCCGACGCCGCCATATCGGAGGAGATCAGGCTGCGCATCTTCCCGCATTCGCAGCTCAAGGGCACCGCCAACCTGCTGATCATGCCGACGCGCGACAGCGCGAACATCGCCTTCAACATGGTGAAGGTGCTGGGCGATGGGCTGGCGGTGGGGCCGGTGCTGCTGGGGGCGGCGCGGCCGGCGCACATCCTGACGCCCAGCGTCACCGTGCGCGGCATCGTCAACATGACCGCGCTGGCCGTGGTGGACGCGCAGATGCACGCGGCGGGCGACATGTCAGCCGGCGACGTGTCCGCGGGCGGCGTCTAGGTCAGGGGGCGGCCATGGACGATCTGCGCCAGGATCGCCCGGGCCGCGAGACCGGGGACGCCATCCAGGACGAGCGCGAGGCGGCCGATCCGCAGGCCGAGCGCCTGCGCCATATCCGCGACCTGCTCGAGGAGGATAGGGCGGCGGAGGTCCACGCCCTGCTGGAGGATCTGCATCCCTCCGACATCTCCAACATCCTGGAGAGTGTGGACGCCGAGCAGCGCGCGGCCCTGGTCGAGCTGCTGCGGCCCGGTTTCGACGCGGAGGTGCTGGCCTACCTGCCCGTCGACCTGCGCGAGGACGTGGTCGACCTTCTGGAGCCAAAGGAGATCGCCGCCGCCGTCGCGGAGCTGGACACCGACGACGCCGTCGACGTCATCCAGGATCTGGACGAGGACGCCCAGCGGGCGATCCTGGAGAACCTGCCGCCGGAGACCCGGGCGCTGGTCGAACAGGGCCTGACCTTCCCGGAATACTCCGCCGGCCGCCTGATGAGCCGGGAGTTCGTCTCGGTGCCGGAGTTCTGGACGGTGGGGCGCCTGCTGGATTACCTGCGCGCCGCCGCGTCGGCCGATGAGAGCGACCTGCCGGAGCAGTTCTACGACGTCTTCATCGTCGACCCGATGCTGAAGGTGCGGGGGGCTGTACCGCTCTCCCGCGTGATGCGGGCGCGGCGCTCGGTCAAGCTGAACGAGATCCTGACCGAGGACATCCGCGTCATCCCCGCCACCATGGACCAGGAGGAGGTGGCGCGGATGTTCCGCAAATACGGCCTCGTCTCCGCCCCCGTGGTGGACGGGACCAACCGCCTTCTGGGCGTCATCACCGTGGACGACGTGGTGGACGTCATCGCGGAGGAGGCGGCGGAGGACCTGCTGGCGCTGGGCGGCGTCGGCGAGGGCGACCTCTACCGCGCCGTGCTGGACACGACCAAGTCCCGCTTCTCCTGGCTGGCGGTCAACCTCGTCACGGCCATCATCGCCAGCGTGGTGATCGGCTTCTTCGAGGCGACGATCGAGCAGGTGGTGGCGCTGGCGGTGCTGATGCCCATCGTCGCCAGCATGGGCGGCAACGCCGGGACCCAGACCCTGACCGTGGCCGTGCGCGCCCTGGCCACGCGGGAGCTGAACGAGGCGAACGCCATGCGGGTGATCGGCAAGGAGGTCCTGGTCGGGACCGTGAACGGCCTGCTGTTCGCCGTCATCGCGGGCGGGGTGGCCATCGCCTGGTTCCGCGACCCGCTGATCGGCATGGTCATCGCCGCCGCCATGATCGTGAACCTGATCTGCGCCGGACTGTTCGGCGCCGTCATCCCGCTGGCGCTCAGCCGCCTGAAGATCGACCCGGCGGTGGCGTCCAGCGTGTTCCTGACCACCGTCACCGACGTGGTCGGCTTCCTCGCCTTCCTGGGCCTCGCCAGCGTCGTCCTGCTTTGACCCGTTCGCCGGCCGGGTAAGCCGACCGGATAGCGTCGGTGTGGTCGCGCGCACATATTGCGCCGAAATACAGGATGTGAACGGCCCGATACACGCCTAGTACTTTCCGCCAAATCAGATCGATAGTGTTAAGTAATCGGGGCGAAGCAAAACTGTCACAAATTCTGATTTATTGGGCGACCATTAATAAGGCTTGTTGCGACTTCGTGAATCTCCCTGCTAGGGCTGCGGTCAACGCCTGTCCGGACAGGCTCCGACACTTTGGCGTCAAAGCAATCGAGGGAGAACAGCGTGACCCAACCGCCTATCCGCCTCCAGTCCCGCCGAGGCCGGCTGAGGGGCTGGCTGCTGGCGGGCGCCGCCCTGGCGCTCGTTCCGACCGCACTGCCCGCCCAGGCGCAGCAGCAGCAGCAGGTGCCGGAGGAGATCGTCGTCACCGGTTCGCGCATCGCGCGCACCAATCTGGTCAGCCCCAGCCCGGTGACACAGGTCGACGCGGCCGAGCTGCAGTTCACCGGCACGGTCAACGTCGAGGACCTGCTCAACGACCTGCCGCAGGTCGTGGCAGGCCTGACCGCCGCCACCAACAACGGCAACAACGGTACCGCCACGGTCGACCTGCGCGGCCTCGGCACCAACCGCACCCTGGTGCTGGTGAACGGCCGGCGCTTCGTCGGCTCGAGCCAGGACGGCACCGTCGACATCAACAACATCCCCGCCGCCCTGATCGAACGGGTCGAGGTGGTGACGGGCGGCGCCTCCGCCGTCTACGGCTCCGATGCCGTGGCCGGTGTCGTCAACTTCATCCTGAAGGACGATTTCGAGGGCATCCAGCTCGACGCCAACTACGGCATTTCCGGCGAGGGCGACGCCGAGACCTACGACATCAACCTGACGCTCGGCGGCAACTTCGCCGACGGCCGCGGCAACGCCGTCGTGTCCGCGGGCTATCTGGAGCGCAAGGCGCTGCTGCAGGGTGAGCGGGACTTCTCGCGCGACACCTTCACCGACGCCGGTGGCGGCGAGATCACCCTGGTCGGCTCCACCACCACGCCGGCCGGCCGCGCCGACAACCTTCTGGGCAATCCGTTCCCGGGCGGCACCAACTACGTCTTCGATCCGGGCGGGGTCGTGAGGCCCTTCCTGAGCGGCACGGCCACGGGCTACGGCGACACCTACAACTTCGCCCCGGCGAACTACCTCCAGGTGCCGCAGGAGCGGTTCAACATCGCCGCCCTGGCCAGCTACGAGATCCTCGAGGGGGTCGAGGCCTTCGTCGAAGGCTTCTACATCAACAGCCAGGTGGACACGCAGCTGGCCCCGACGCCGGTCACCGGCATCGCGGTGCAGGCGGACAATCCCTTCATCTCGCCCGGCCTGCGCGCCCTCCTGAACGGGCGTCCGGACCCGACGGCGCCATTCACCATCCGCCGCCGCACGCTGGAGGTCGGCCCGCGCGTCAGCGAGTATGAGAGCCAGACATTCCGCATCACCGGCGGTCTGCGCGGCGACTTCAGCTTCGCCGGGCGTGACTGGAACTGGGATCTTTACGGCAACTACGGCCGGGTGACCCGGGACGAGCTGAACCTCGGCCTGATCTCCACCCAGCGCTTCCAGGACGCGGTCGACTGCTACGGCCCCGGCGCCACGCCCGGCTGCGTGCCGCTGAACCCGTTCGGCCCCGGCACCATCACCGACGCGGCCGCCGACTATGTCACGGTGCCGTCGTTGAACGCGACCGAGGTGCAGCAGCGCATCATCTCGGGCAGCGTCTCCGGCGACGTGTTCGAGCTGCCCGCCGGCCCGCTGGGCGTGGCCGTCGGCTTCGAGTACCGGGAGGAGGAGAGCGACTTCCGTCCGGACTTCTTCTCCGGCACGGGCGACCTCCAGGGCGGCACCAACGCCGGCCCGGTGAACGGCGGCTTCGACGTGACCGAGTTCTTCGGCGAGCTGGTCGTGCCGATCCTGTCGGACATGCCCTTCGCCCAGGAGCTGTCGGCCGAGGCGGGCATCCGCTACTCCGACTATTCGAACATCGGCGGCGTGACCACCTGGAAGGCCGGCGCCACCTGGACGCCGATCGATCAGGTGCGGGTGCGCGGCATCTACCAGAAGGCCATCCGCGCGCCCTCGATCTCCGAGCTGTTCGCGGCGGCCCAGCAGTCGTTCGAGCCGGAGTCGGATCCCTGCTCCGCCAGTTCCAACCCGAGCGCCGCCGTCGCGGCCGTCTGCGCCCAGCAGGGCCTGCCGCCGGCCGCGATCGGCCTGTTCGAGGATGACGGCCAGATCGAGGTGACCTTCACCGGCAACGCCGAGCTGGAGGAGGAGAAGTCCGACACCTGGACCGTGGGTGCGGTGTTCTCGCCGACGGACTGGGTGGACATCTCCGTCGACTGGTACCGGATCAAGATCGAGGACGCCATCGCGCCCTTCGGCGGCGGGCTGGCACCGTTGCTGGCCGCCTGCTTCGCCACCGGCAACGCCAACAGCCCGGAATGCTCGCCGGGCGGCACGCCGATCACGCGCGACGCCACGGGCGAGATCATCCCGTTCGCCATTCCCAACCAGAACATCGGCGAGCTGACGACGGACGGCGTCGACGTCCAGGCGAACGGCAGCTACGACCTGGCGAACGGGCACTCCGTCGGGGCGAACGTGCTGGTCACCTGGGTGAACAGCTACGAGTTCATCCCGAACCCGGATCTGCCCTTCGTCTACGAGTATGGCGGCACCGTCGGCTTCTCCTCCGACAGCGCGGCCATCCCGGAATGGAAGGTCAACGCCCGCCTCACCTATGACGCGGGTCCGTGGACGGCCTCCTACCGGGTGCGCTGGATCGACAGCGTGGCCAACCGGCAGATCGCCGACGCCGCCGCCGTCGGCGATCCGGCGCCGGAACTGGCGGTGCCGGAGGTCGGTGCCGTCTGGTACCACGACTTCGCCGGCCAGTTCCGGGTGGGCGAGTCGACGGTGCTCACGGCGGGCGTCAACAACGTGTTCGACCGCCAGCCGCCGATCCTGCCGGACACGATCTCGGCCAACACCGACACCAGCACGTACGACGTGCTCGGGCGCTACTTCTTCGTCAACGCGTCCGTCCGGTTCTAAACGCGGGGATTGCAGCCGTGAAACTGCCGGGCCCGGTACGAAAGTGCCGGGCCCTCTTCTATTTCAGCAACTTCCTTACCGCTATCGCCCTGAAACATTGCAAATCCGCAACACCTGCCGAATTCGCTGTAATCCAGCCGTAACGGGGATTGTTGCCGGTTACCATACCGAATTAAATCTCCAGCCATGATCTCCGGTGCGAGCCGGTGGTCCGGTTCCCCCATCTTCGGGGCCAATCCGGACCGAGGGTCAGACGAATGTCTGGATAACAAACAGGGAAAGGGGCAGGGCCTCATGAAGTTGAGTGCATATCCGACGCGCGCGATGCGTGCGGCGCTGCTGTGCGGCGTCGCCACCGTCGTGTTCCCGATCGCGTCCGCCCAGGCGCAGACGCAGACCACCGACACGGTGGTGACCGAGCAGCGGCAGGTCGCGCAGGCGACGACGCAGCAGGCCCAGCAGCCGACGCAGCAGGCCCAGACTCCGACTCCGCCGGCGCCGCCGCGGATCGACGAGATCGTGGTCACCGGCTCGCGCATCGCGCAGCCGAACGTGCTGTCGTCGATTCCGATCACCTCGGTCTCGGCCGAGGACCTCACCCTTCAGGGCAACGTCTCGCTCGGCGACGCGCTGAACGAGCTGCCGGCCCTGCGGTCCACCTTCAGCCAGGCGAACTCCACCCGCTTCATCGGCACCGCCGGCCTGAACACCCTCGACCTGCGCGGCCAGGGCACGGCCCGTACGCTGGTGCTGGTGAATGGCCGCCGCCACGTGACGGCGCAGCCGGGCCAGCTGACGGTCGACACCAACACCATCCCGGCCGACCTGCTCGAGCGCGTGGACGTGGTGACGGGCGGCAACTCCGCCATCTACGGCTCCGACGCCGTCGCCGGCGTGGTCAACTTCATCCTGAAGCGGGACTATGAGGGTGTCGAAGCCCGCGCCCAGGGCGGCATCTCCTCGCGCGGGGACCGTCAGTCCTACTTCGCGAGCGTCACCGCCGGCCAGAATTTCGACAACGACCGCGGCAACATCGCCGCTTCGTTCGAGTACTCCAAGGCCCGCGTGCTGTTCTTCACGGACCGTGACGGTCTGACCGGCGCCTTCTCCGGCCGCACTCAATTCAACCTGGCGGAGAACACGATCGGCGAACCGTCGACCGGCAACGGCCGTCCGGACAACCTGTTCTTCCGCGGCGTGCGGAACAACAACATCTCCGAGGGCGGCCTTTACACCTCCTTCTGCCCGGCCGCCGTCCCGTCCACCAATCCCAACTTCGCCGCCGTCGAGGCGCGCCGCGCCCTGAACTGCACGGGCCAGCGCAGCAACACGGGCGCCGAGCTCGGCCGGACCTTCGTGTTCGACGAGGCGGGCAACCTCATCGCCAACCCGATCGTGTTCGATTTCCGTCCGTTCGGCAGCTCGAACTCGATCGGCGGTCTGGGGTCCACGCTCCGTCTGACCGGCATGCTTCAGCCGGGTCTGGACCGCAAGTCGGCCAACATCCTCGGAAGCTACGAGTTCAGCGAGGCGTTCCGGCCGTTCTTCGAGGCGAAGTTCGTCCGGATCGAGGCGCTGCAGGAAGGTCAGCCGACCTTCTTCAACAACACCTTCAGCATCAACAACCCGTTCCTGTCGGCCGCCAACCGCGACCTGCTGGTCCGCAGCCTGGCACCGGGGGCGACCACGTTCAGCGCCTTCCGCTTCAACACCGACTTCGGTGGCCGCGGCGAAGACCACGAGCGTGAGACCTTCCGTGCCGTCGCCGGCATCGAGGGCACGTTCAACGATGACTGGCGCTATGAGATCGCCCTGAACTACGGCCGTGTCGACACCTATTACGAGACGAAGGGCAACGTCCATGTCGGCCGGTACAACAACTCCATCAACGCGGTCCGGAACGCCGCCGGTCAGATCGTCTGCGCCATCAACGCCGACGCCAGCACGGCCAACGACGATCCCGCCTGCGTTCCGGTGAACCTGTTCGGCCTCGGCGCGCCGAGCCGCGAGGCGCTGAACTACTTCGTCGTCACCTCGTCCCGCGATGAAGAGGCGACGCAGTTCGTCGCCAGCGGCTTCGTCAGCGGCGACCTGTCGCAGCTCTTCGAGCTGCCGGGTGGCCCGGTCGGCTTCGCCGTGGGCGGCGAGTTCCGCCGCGACACCGCGGAGTCCGTCTATGACGAGGTGTCGCGCAGCGGCGTGACCTTCCTGAACGCGTTCGAACCGTTCCAGCCGCCCGATTCGGAGGTGAAGGAAGCCTTCGGTGAGCTGCGCGTGCCGCTGCTGGCCGACCTCACCCTGGTCGACGAGCTGACCCTCGAGGCGGCCGGCCGGTGGTCGGATTATGGCGGCAGTGTCGGCACCGTGTTCGCCTACAACGTCGGCGGCGTCTACGCCCCGGTGGAGGACCTGCGCTTCCGCGTCGGCTACGCCGAATCGGTCCGCGCGCCGACACTGATCAACCTGTTCGGCGCTCCGACCACGACGTTCCTGAACGGCTTGATCGACCCCTGCAGCCAGCAGAACATCAACAACAACCCGAACCGTCGGGCGAACTGCGCGGCCGCAGGCGTGCCGACGACGGAGATCGTCAACGGCGTGACCGTGCCGTGGACCAACACGCCCGCATCGGGCATCCAGGGCGTGTCGGCCGGCAACCCGAACCTCACCGAGGAGAAGGGCAAGAGCTGGACGGTCGGCATCGTCGCCCAGCCGGACTTCATCGACGGTCTGACCGTGTCGTTGGACTGGTACCGGATCGAGATCACCGACGCGATCTTCTCGCTGCCGGCCCAGACCATCATCGACCAGTGCTATGACGCTCCGGGCGGCATCAGCAACCAGTACTGCGCTGCCGTCTTCCGGCGTCCGGACGGCACCTTCGCCGGCCAGTCGAACCGCCTCGTCGGCGGCACGACCATCTCCTTCCCGGTGATCGGCCCGTCGTTCCTGCAGGGTCCGTTCAACTTCGCCCGTCAGGAGACCTCTGGCGTCGATGCGGACATCCAGTACACGACGGAGGTGTTCGACGAGCTGGGCCTCGATTTCCGGCTGATCCTGTCCTACCTCGTCAATCGCGACGAGTACCGGGACATCAACCTGCCGGACTTCCGCACCCAGACCAAGGGCACGCTGGGCGATCCGATCTGGGCGGCGAACTTCAGCACCGACCTGGATTACAGGGGCTTCACCTTCAGCCACAGCGTCCGGTACATCGGCAAGCAGTCCTACTTTGAATGGGAGCGGCAGCACTCCGTGCAGGGTCGCCCGCCGACGAACCCGGACTCCATCGAGAACAAGTACTACCCGATCATGTGGTACCACGACTTCCGTCTCGGGTATGACTTCAACGACCAGCTGAACTTGTATGTCGGCGTTGACAACGCGTTCGACCGCCTGCCGCCGCTGGGCGACCTGGGCACCGAAGGCGAGTCGCCGTTCGACAACGTCGGCCGCTACTTCTACGGCGGCGTGCGCTACACGTTCTGATCCTTCGTGATCGGACGATGGATGGGGCCGGCGGAAACGCCGGCCCCATTTTCTTTGCCGGTCCGGGCCGCTAGTGTGCGGCCAAAATCCGTTCCGGGAGAGACGATCCGATGATCCCCAACAGCTTGCCCATGTTCGATTTCGGCCTGGGTGAGACGGCCGACATGCTGCGCGACAGCGTGCGCACCTTCGCCTCCGACGAGATCGCGCCGCGCGCCGCCGAGATCGACCGCACCGACCAGTTCCCCATGGACCTCTGGCGCAAGATGGGCGACCTGGGCGTGCTCGGCATCACGGTGGAGGAGGAGTGGGGCGGGGCCGCCATGGGCTATGTCGAGCACATGGTGGCGATGGAGGAGATCAGCCGCGCCAGCGCCTCCGTCGGCCTCAGCTACGGCGCGCACTCCAACCTCTGCGTCAACCAGATCCGCCTGAACGGCACCGACGAACAGCGCCGCCGCTACCTGCCGAAGCTGATCAGCGGCGAGCATGTGGGGGCACTCGCCATGTCCGAGCCGGGGGCGGGGTCCGACGTCGTCTCCATGAAGCTGAAGGCGGAGAAGCGCGGCGACCGCTACGTGCTGAACGGCAGCAAGATGTGGATCACCAACGGCCCGGACGCCGACACGCTAGTGGTCTACGCCAAGACCGACCCGTCGGCCGGGCCGAAGGGCATCACCGCCTTCCTGATCGAGAAGGGGATGAAGGGTTTCTCCTGCGCCCAGAAGCTGGACAAGCTCGGCATGCGCGGCAGCCACACGGGCGAGCTCGTCTTCCAGGACTGCGAGGTGCCGGAGGAGAACATCCTGGGCCAGCTCAATGGCGGCGTCCGCGTGCTGATGAGCGGGCTGGACTATGAGCGCGCGGTGCTGGCGGCCGGGCCGCTGGGCATCATGCAGGCGGCGCTGGACGTGGTGGTGCCCTACATCCACGAGCGCGAGCAGTTCGGCCAGCCCATCGGCGAATTCCAGTTCATCCAGGGCAAGGTCGCCGACATGTACGTGGCCCTGAACTCCTGCCGGGCGTACGTGTACGCCGTCGGCCGCGCGGCGGACGCCAAGCGCATCACCCGCAAGGACGCGGCCGGCGCCATCCTGCTGGCGGCGGAGAAGGCGACGCAGGTGGCGCTGGAAGCGATCCAGATCCTGGGCGGGAACGGCTATATCAACGATTATCCCACCGGCCGGCTGCTGCGGGACGCCAAGCTGTACGAGATCGGTGCCGGCACGTCCGAAATCCGGCGCATGCTGATCGGCCGGGAGCTGTTCCGCGAGACCGTCTGAGCGGGCCGGGAACGGGCTGGTCAGGTGCCGGCGACGCGCACCTGACGGTCCAGCCCGTCCTTCACGTACAGGTCCTGCACCAGCGTGAGCACGGCGACGGCGAGCGGCACGGCGAACAGCACGCCGATGGCGCCGAACAGGGCGCCCGCCACCAGGATGGCGAAGATGGCCAGCACCGGGGGCAGGGACACGGCCCGGCGCTGCACCAGCGGCAGGATCAGGTTGCCCTCCAACTGCTGGAGCACGAGGTAGAACAGCGCCGTCCAGAGGGCGAGGGTGGGGCTGACCGTCAGTGCCAGCAGCACGCCCGGGATGGCGGCCAGGATCGGCCCGGCGAAGGGGATGAACTCCAGCAGGCCGGCGATGATGCCGAGCGCCAGGGGTGCGGGCACGCCCAGCATCCAGAGGCCGACGCCGGTGACGACGCCGATGATCACCATCTCCGCCAGCTGTCCGGCGGCCCAGAGCCACAGGGCGTCGCCGGTCCGGCCGAGCGCCCGGTCCACCTGCTGCTGGCGGTCCTTCGGCAGCAGCTTCTCGAACCCCGTGCGGTAGAGGCCGGGCTGGAGCGCCAGGAAGATCGCCCCGAAAAGCACCACCACCAGCCCCGCCAGCCCGTTCGCCAGCGCCATCAGCGCCTCTCCGGCCCGGCGGATCAGCCAGCCGACCGCGTCCGGGGCGCTGCCGTTCTGACCGCCGCCGTCGGACGCCTCCGGTCCGGCGCCCATCATCGGGATGCTGCCGCCCGCGGACTGGAGGAGCCGCTTTCCCCATTCCGTCCCCCGCAGCCATTCCTCGATCTCGCCAACGCCGGTGGGGAGCTGCTGCGCGACCTTGCCGAACTGCTGGGAAATCTGCGCACCGAACAGCAGGACGGCGCCGGCGAAGGCCGCCAGCAGGACGACCAGCACGATCCCGACGGCGGCCTTGTCCGGCAGCCGGGGGACGAGCTTCATCAGCAATCCCGCCAGCCCGCGAAGGATGACCGCGAACAGGATGGCCCCGAACAGCAGCATCAGCGCGTCGGACGCCATCCACAGCGCAGCCGCGATGCCGACCAGGAGCAGGGCGATCAGGACGCGCCGGACGAAGTCCCGGTCGCCGGTGGTCGGAGGGGCGGGCGCGGTCGCCGGCGGCGGCGCGCCGGCCGGCCGGTGGGCCTGGGCTGAAGACATCGGGGGTCCTCCCGGTCGACGGGCGGAATCACTGCCCCGGTCCAACCGGTTCCGGCCAGGGACGTTCCCGGCGCGGACGACCCCGGGTCACGCCGGCGGCTTGCAGCGGCCTTCCAGATCGTCGATGCGCCGGGCCATGGTGCGGACGTTGTTGATCAGGATCTGCACCAGCTGGCGGAGCAGGGGATCGGCACCCCACAACCCTTCCCGAAGGACGGTCGCCGGCATCCGCATGATCACGGATTCCACGGCCGCACTGGCGTTCGCCATGCGCGGCTGCTTGTCGAAGATCGCCATCTCGCCGAACACCCCGCCCTCGTCGATCACGCCGAGCGGCGTCTCATGGCTGCCGTCGCCCTTCCAGATGTGGACCCGGCCCTTCTCCACGACGAACAGGCTGTCGCCGGGATCGCCGTCGCGGAAGATGATCTCGCCCGGGGCATAGGTGCGGCGCTGGAAGGCGGCGGACATGGGCGGTTCCCCTCGGATGCGGCGCCCACAACTACACCGGCCGGGGGAGCCACGCAAAGTCCGCTTGACAAAAGAACGATCGTTCGTTTTTATCGTGTCCATGAGTAAGGGTGAACGCACACGGGCCACGATCCTGGATCAGGCGATGGCCATCAGCCGCATCGACGGGCTGTCCGGCCTCACCATCGGCCGGCTGGCCAACGCGACCGGCATGTCCAAGAGCGGGCTGTTCGCCCACTTCGGCTCCAAGGAGCAGTTGCAGCAGGCGGTGCTGGAGCGCGCGACGGAGGCCTTCATCCAGGGGGTCATCCACCCGGCGCTGGCGCGCCCGCGTGGCCTGCCACGCATCCGCGCCCTGTTCGAGGGCTGGCTGAACTGGGTGTCCAAGCATGTGGAGCCCGGCGGCTGCCCGCTGGACGCCGCGATCGTCGAGATGGACGACCGGCCCGGCCCGCTGCGCGACTTCCTGGTCGCGGAGCAGACGAAGATGCGAGCCTTCATGGTGGACATGGTCCGCCGGGCCATGGCGGAGGGGCACCTCCGCGCCGACCTGGAGCCGGAGCTATTCGTCTTCGAGGCGCGCGGGATCCTGGAAAGTTTCACCCTGATGCACAAGCTGCACCGCCACCCGGAGGCCGAGCGCTGGGCGCGCACGGCGTTCGAGGGGCTTGTTTCCCGATCGAGCACCAACACCCACTGACGTCTTGCCGGCGGCAAGGGCCGCCACCGAACGGAGGCTGACATGGCCATGGCTTGGACTGAAAAAAGCACGAACGTTCGTTATCTGCGTGGTCTCGGCGAGGCCCTCGGCGGCCTCTCCGGCCTGCTCCACATACCGGACGCGGTGAGCCGGGCGGTCGACGACTTCCTGTCGCCGGAGCGGGTGGTGACGCCGCCGATGCTGCCGGAACCGGGCGGCCTCTCGCTGCCCCTGGCCGTGCCGGACTGGCCCGCGCACATCAACGCCCGGGTCTGGGACCGCAGCGGCGCCGGGACGGCACCCACGGTCCTGCTGGTCCATGGCTGGGAGGGGCAGATGTACGACCTGGGCCCCTTCGTGGAGCCGCTGCTGGCGGCCGGGTTCCGCGTGGTCGCCTTCGACGCGCCGGCGCATGGCCGGTCCTTCGGCGACCGCAGCAGCCTGCCGGAGATGGCGAAGGCCGTCCGCGCGGTCGCCAGGGCCGCCGGGCCGCTGCACGGCGCCATCGGGCACAGCCTGGGGGCCGCCGCCCTGATGCTGGCGCTGGAGGAGGGGCTGCGGATCGGGCGGGTGGTGCTGGCCGCCACCCCGGCGGAGCCGATGGACTACGCCCTGCTCTGCGCCAAGGCGCACCGGCTGGACGCCGACGAGACGGCGGAGATGCTGCGCCGCCTGGACGCGGAATTGCCGCGCCCGATCACCGGCCTGTCGCTGGCGAGGATCGCGGGCGGCCTTTCGACCCCGGCGCTGTTCCTGCACGCGACCGACGATCGCATCGCCCAGGTGGGGGCCGCCCTGCACGTCGCGGCCCTATGGAAGGGCGCACGCGTGCATCTGGAGGACGGGCTGGGCCACCGCCGCCTGCTGAAGGCGCCGCAGGTGGTGGCGGAGGCGGTGGGATTCCTGGCCGCCGGAATCGACCGGGGCAATCCGGTCGGCTAGTGTCCCGCCCGATCGGAAACCATAACGAAGCCAGGGAGCCCGCATGTCCGCCGTCGCCGCCACCCCGCTATACGCGGGAATCCTGGGCCTGATGCTGCTGGTGTTGAGCTATCTCGTCTCCCGCCAGCGGCTGCGGCACAAGGTTTCGACCGGCGACGGCGGCATTCCGGCTCTGACCGGGGCGATCCGCGCCCAGGCCAATTTCGTCGAGTACGTGCCGCTGGCCCTGCTTCTGATCCTGTTGACGGAGCTGTCGGGACAGGGCCAATGGCAGGTCCACGCGCTGGGCGTGGCGCTGGTGGTCGGGCGGGCGCTTCACGCCTACGGCCTCAGCACCCGGCCCGGCGGCAAGAGCTTCGGACGCATGGCGGGCATCCTGCTGACCTGGATCGTGATCCTGATCGCGTCCCTGAACCTGATCGTCGGCTTCGCGCTGCGCTGACGCGGGCCGCAACGACACGCAATAAACCGGGAGAATCCACCATGTCCCATGACCCCGTCGTGATCGTCTCCGCCGCCCGGACCGCCATGGGCGGCATGATGGGCGACCTTTCGGCCCTTCCCGCCGCCAAGCTGGGAGCCGCCGCCATCAAGGCCGCCGTGGAGCGCGCCGGCATCGCGCCGGACGCCATCGAGGAGGTGGTCATGGGCAACGTGCTGCAGGCGGGCCAGGGCCAGGCGCCCGGCCGGCAGGCGGCCCTGGGCGGCGGGCTGCCCATGTCGGTGCCCTGCACCACCATCAACAAGATGTGCGGCAGCGGCATGAAGGCCGTGATGCAGATCCACGACGCGATCGCGGTCGGCTCCATCGGCATCGGCCTCGCCGGCGGGATGGAGAGCATGTCGAACGCGCCCTACCTCTTGGACCGGGCGCGCGGCGGGTACCGCTACGGCCACGCCACCATGTACGATCACATGGCGCTGGACGGGCTGGAGGACGCCTATGAGCGCGGCCGGTCCATGGGCACCTATGCGGAGGACACGGCCACCCACTACCAGTTCACCCGCGAGGCGCAGGACGAATACGCCATCGAGAGCCTGCGCCTCGCCAAGGCGGCGACGGAGAGCGGCGCCTTCGCGGCCGAGATCGTGCCGGTGACGGTGGCCAGCCGGGCGGGGGAGGCGGTGATCGCCACCGACGAGCTGCCCGGCAAGGCGAAGCCGGAGAAGATCCCAACCCTGAAGCCCGCCTTCCGCAAGGACGGCACGGTGACGGCCGCAAGCTCGTCCGCCATCTCCGACGGGGCGGCCGCATTGGTGCTGATGCGGCGGAGCGAGGCGGAGAAGCGCGGCCTGACACCGCTGGCGGAGATCGTCGGCCATGCCAGCCATGCCCGCGAACCGGCGTGGTTCACCACCGCCCCGGTGGGTGCGCTGCAGACCCTGTTCGCCAAGACCGGCTGGCAGGCGAAGGACGTGGACCTTTTCGAGATCAACGAGGCGTTTGCCGTGGTGCCCATGGCGGCCATGCGGGAGTTCGACATCCCGCGCGACAAGGTGAACGTCCATGGCGGCGCCTGCGCGCTGGGCCACCCGATCGGCGCCTCGGGTGCCCGCATCCTGGCCACGCTGCTGAACGCGCTCAAGCGCCACGGGCTGGAGCGCGGTGTGGCCAGCCTGTGCATCGGCGGCGGCGAGGCGACGGCGGTGGCGGTGCGGCGGGTGAATTGAGCGGCTACGACCGAAGCGCCCGCGACAGCTCCGCCTTGCTCATCTTCGAGCGGCCGGGGATGTCGCGGCGCTTGGCCTGCGCGTAGAGTTCGGCCCGGGTCTCGCCTTGGCGCCCGTCGGCTTGGCGCTCCTTGCGCCTGGTCCTGCGCAGGCGCTCGCGGTTCTGCTCCTCCGTCCGCTGGTTGGAGGCGCCGGCCTCGCTCAGCGCCATGGCGATGGCCTGCTTGGGGTTTCTCACCTTGCGCCCGTGGCTCGTCTCCAGCTCGCCATGCTTGAACTCGTGCATGACGCGCCCGACCGTCTCCTGCTGCGCCTTGTTCTGACCGGCCATCGTGGTCTCCTCCGATCGGATCGTCCCGTCGGGAGAAACAGGGTGGCGGGCGGAACGCTGCGCCCCGCCCTACAAGCCCCCTGTAAATCGCCGCCGAAGGCTTTACCTTGGGCTTGAGCAGACCAGCCTGGAGGAAGCGAACCATGCCGACCGTCGTCATCACCGGGGCCAACCGGGGCATCGGGCTGGAGTTCGCGCGGCAATACGCGGCGGACGGCTGGCGGGTGATCGCCGGGGTGCGCAATCCGGGCACCGCGACCGACCTGAAGGCCGTGGGCGGGGTGGATGTGCGGGACCTGGACACGGGCGACGCGGCCTCCATCCGCGCCTTCGCCGTCGGGCTGGACGGGGAGGCGGTGGACCTGCTGATCAACAATGCCGGCGTCATGGGCCCCGACCCGCAACGGCAGAACCGGGACAGCATCGACGTGGAGGGCTGGATGGAGGTGCAGCGGGTGAACGCGCTGGGCCCCGTGCTGACCACCCTGGCGCTTGTGCCCAACCTCGCCAAGGCGGCGAAGCCCGTGGCCGGCATCGTCACCAGCAAGATGGGCAGCATCGGGGATAACAGCTCCGGCGGCTACTACGCCTACCGCATGTCCAAGGCGGCGGTGAACATGGGGGCGAAGACCCTGTCGCTGGACCTCGCCGACAAGAACATCGCCGTGGTGGTGATGCATCCCGGCTGGGTGCAGACGGCCATGGGCGGGTCCCAGGCGCCAGTGAAGCCCGTGGACAGCGTGGCCGGGATGCGCAAGGTGCTGGCCGGGGTGGACATGGCGAAGACCGGGCGGTTCTTCGACTATACGGGTGCGGCACTGCCCTGGTGATGGGGCGCGGCGGCCCCTCCCCCTAGTCGCCTTCGGCGTCCGCTAAAGCGACGACAGGCTCAGGGTGAGGGGCTTGAGAGCAAGGACCAGCTCCTCCCTCGTCCTGAGCCTGTCGAAGGACGAAAGCCGCCAGCCTCACCGCAGCGTGATCGGGTGTGACGGGCGGAGGCGGCGCGGACGGGGTATGGTCCCGGCCTGAAGGAGACCGCCGCCATGCCGAACTGGGAGAAACTCGCCGCCGCCAAGGCCGACTGGGCCCGCCAGGGGCGCCTTCTGACCGGGCGCAGCGCCGATCCGGCGACGGAGCGGCTGCCGCCGGGGCAGGAGCTGACCGGCGGCTGGCCGGTGCTGGACCTGGGCAACCAGCCGGTGATTGTGCCGCGCGACTGGTCGCTGACCGTCGGCGGGATGGTGCGCAAGGCCCTGCGTTGGAGCTATGCGGACCTTGGCCGCCAGCGGCAGTCGACGCCGGTGACGGACATCCACTGCGTCACCGGCTGGTCGCGCTACGACAACCGCTGGCAGGGCGTGGCGGGGACCGATCTGCTGGCGGCGGTGCAGCCGCGCGCGGAGGCGCGGTTCGTCATCATCAAGGGGTTCGACGGCTATACCACCTGCCTGCCTGTGGAGGATCTGCGGCGCGACGGCGTGCTGCTGGCGACCCATTGGGAGGGCGCGCCCCTGACCCGCGCCCATGGCGGGCCGGTGCGGCTGCTGGTGCCGCACCTGTACCTGTGGAAGAGCGCGAAATGGCTGCGCCAGCTCTGGTTCACCGACACGGACGTGAAGGGCACCTGGGAGGCGCGGGGATACCACCGGCGCGGCGACCCCTGGCGGGAGGAGCGGTACGGCAGCTCCGGCCGTTGAGTGTCGCCAGCGCTCATTGTTGCCCTGGCCGCACCAATGTGTCGCCAGCGGGCGGACTGGTGCAGCGGGCGGGCCGTGCAAACCTGTGACGGGTCTGATTTCCAAGGACCCCGACCATGAGCACCGCACGCCTGCCCGCCCTGTTCGTGTCCCACGGTTCGCCCATGCTGGCGCTGGAGGACGGACCCGCCCGCCGGTTCCTGACCGGGCTGGCGGCGGAGCTGCCCCGGCCGAAGGCGATCCTCGTCGTCTCCGCCCACTGGGAGACGCGGGCGCCGGTCGTGTCGGCGGCGCCTGAGCCTGCGACGATCCATGATTTCGGCCGGGGCTTCCCCCAGGCCCTGTTCGACATCCGCTATCCGGCACCGGGGGCGCCCGGCCTCGCCGCACGCGTGGCGGCATTGCTGACGGCGGCCGGCCTGCCGGTGACCGTGCATCCGGACCGGGGCCTGGACCATGGCGCCTGGGTGCCGCTGGGTCTGGCCTGGCCGGAGGCGGACGTGCCGATGACGCAGCTTTCGATCCAGCCGCATCTGGGGCCGGAGTGGCATCGCCGTCTGGGCGAGGCGCTGCGGCCGCTGCGGGGGGAGGGGGTGCTGATCGTCGCCTCCGGCGCCCTGACCCATAATCTGGGCGAGTTCTGGGGCCGCGACCTGGACGCCGATGCGCCGGACTGGGTGGTCGAGTTCGGCGACTGGATGCACGATGCCGTGACGGGCGGCCGGACGGAGGATGCGCTGGCCTACCGTGCCAAGGCGCCGCACGCGGCGCGCAACCACCCGACGGAGGAGCATCTGCTGCCCCTGTTCGTCGCGATGGGGGTGGGTACGCCCGGTGCGGCCGGCCGGCGCCTTCACAGCAGCCACACCTATGGCGTGCTGGCGATGGACGCCTACGCCTTCGACTGAGCCGCCGGTCCCGATGCGCCGGTTGTCCGCCTGGGTGCGGGGCGATAGGCTGCCCCCCTGAACGACAAGGCCCACCAAGGGCCGGTTCCGGGGAGGACGCGCGTGGCCGCACCCATCGATTTCTGGTTCGATTTCGCCTCGCCCTACGGCTATCTCGCCTCCCTCCAGGTGGAGCAGGTGGCCGCACGGGGGAACCGCGCGGTACGCTGGCGGCCCATGCTGCTGGGGGTGGTGTTCAAGACCACCGGCGCCGTGCCCCTGATGCGGAAGCCGCTGCATGGCGATTATCTGCGCCGCGACGTGCCCCGCTTCGCCCGGCTGATCGGGGCACCCCTGACATGGCCGGAGGTGGCCCCCATCGGTGCCTTGGCCGCCTGCCGCGCTTTCTACTGGCTTGAGGGCCGCGACCCGGAGCAGGCGAAGCGCTTCGCTCAGGCCGTCTACCACGCCCATTGGGGCATGGGCCGCGACATGGGGCCGGTGGAGGCCGTGGCGGGTGTGGCCGTCGGCGTGGGCGTCGATCCCGCCGAACTGACCGAGGCGGTGCAGCGGCCGGAGGTGAAGGACAGGCTGCGCGCCGTGAACGAGGAGGCGCAGGCGGCCGGGGTGTTCGGATCGCCCTTCATCGTCGTGGACGGGGAGCCCTTCTGGGGTGCCGACCGGCTGGACCAGGTGGCGCGCTGGCTGGAGACGGGGGGCTGGTGATGGCGGCAGGGTCCGCCCGCGCGACGCTGCTCCACGCCCTGTTCGCGGGCAGCATGCCCGCACTGGCGCTGATCGGACTGTGGCTTGGCGGACCGTGGCTGTTCCTGCCGGTGCTGTGGTTCAGCCTGATCGCGGCCCTGCTGGACGCGGCGGTGCCGGAGGACCGCCGGTTCGCCGTGCCCGATGGCGGGCTGGGGCACCGGGGCCTCGTCTGGTTCGTGTTCCCGCCGCTGCTGGCGCTGCTGCTGTACGGCCTGCATCGCGTCTCCGCCGGCGGGCTGCTGTGGTGGGAGGTCGTGGGTGTCGTCCTCGCCCTCGGCCTCGTCAACGGGGGCATCGGGCTGACGGCGGCGCACGAGCTGATCCACCGTCGTGCGGCGTGGGAGCGGGGGCTGGGGGTCGCCCTGTCCTCCCTCGTCCTCTGGGCGCTGTTCCGGATCGAGCATGTGCATGGCCACCACCGGACGGTGGGCACGCCCGACGACCCGACCACGGCGAAGCTGGGCGAAAGCCTCTACGCCTATCTCCCGCGCTCGATCCTCGGCTCCATCCGGGAGGCCTGGGCGATCGAGGCGGAGCGGTTGGCGAAGCAGGGGAAGCCCCTGTTCGGCGCCGGCAACCGCATGCTGCACTACGCGGCGATCCATCTGGCCTCGGTCCTGGCCGTGTGGGTCCTGTTCGGGCCGTTCGCCCTGCTGGTGTTCGTCGCCCAGGCGCTGGTGGCCGTGCAGCTGCTGCAGTCCACCGGCTACATCGAGCATTACGGGCTGACGCGGCAGCCCAACGGGCGCGGCGGATGGACCCGCATGGGGCCCCGGCACTCCTGGAACTCCGCCCACCGGCTGACGAACTGGATGACCTTCAACCTGGGCCTCCACGCGGAGCACCACACCTGGCCCGCCAAGCCGTTCCCGGAGCTGGTGGACGATGGCGACGCCATGCGCATGCCGCTGGGCTATCCGGGCATGGTGCTGCTGGCGATGCTGCCGCCGCTCTGGTTCCGGGTGATGGACCCGAAGGTGCGGGCGGCGGGCGCCGGCGTGAACGGTCCATTGCCGGATTGAAACAATCCCGTAACCCGATCACCGTTGGTGGCGGCTACCCCGTCGGGTAGGGTGTGGCGCGAAATCGCCCGTCGAGCGAAGCGGCGGCGGAGACTCCAGACAGGGAACGGGGAGAACATGCGACTGAAGCCGTTGCTGCGCGCCGGCGTGTTCACGCTGACGCTGGGCGCCCTCGCGCTGACCATGGCGCCGCCGCTGGCGACCGAAGCCGCCGCCCAGGCGCCGGTGAACCGGGTCGAGCGCGGGAACCTGATCACCGAGAACGTGCCGGAGGTGGATCAGGCGCTGGCGGAGAAGTACCGGGCCTATCTGAACGCGCGGTCCGCCGGCGTGGTGGACTGGACGGCCGACGGCAAGGGCCTGCTGATCACCACCCGCTTCGGGGAGACCAACCAGCTGCATCTGGTGACGCAGCCCTTAGGCGCCCGCACCCAGATCACCTTCAAGGAGGAGCCGATCACCTTCGGCCGCTTCTCCCCGAAGGCGGGCACGAACGATCTGGTCTACAGCTGGGATGTCGGCGGGAACGAGCAGTTCCAGTTCTTCCACATGGACCTCGCGACCGGGGCTGTGCGGATGATCACCGACGGCAAGTCGCGCAACCAGGGCATCCTGTGGTCCAACGCCGGCGACCGCATCGCCTTCTCCAGCACCCGGCGCGACGGCAAGAACACGGATGTCTATGTCGCCGGGCTGAACGACGCCGCCACCGCGAAGCCGCTGACGACGGAGGAGGGGGCGTGGAGCGCCGGGGCATGGTCGCCGGACGATTCCAAGCTGCTGGTAGGGCGCTTCGTCTCCGTCACCCGGTCCTTCCTGAACGTGGTCGACGTCAAGACCGGCCAGATGACCCGGATCAAGCCGGACCTGGACAACGTGGCCCTAGACGGCGTCGGCTTCACCCGCGACGGGTCCGGCGTGTTCCTGGTGTCCGACGAATCCGGGGAGTTCGCGCGCCTGGGCCTGTACGACCTCAAGTCCGGGCAGACCCGCTGGGTGTCGGTGGAGGCGCCCTGGGATGTGGAGAGTGCCGCCATGTCCCGCGACGGGTCGCTGATCGCCTACACCATGAACGAGGGCGGCTATTCCACCCTGCACATGCTGGACACGGCCACACTGAAGCCGGTGCCGGCGGCCACGCTGCCGAAGGGCACGGTCGGCGGCCTGCGCTTCAGCCCGGACGGCAAGAAGCTGGCCGTCAGCGTGTCGCGCTCGTCGGCACCCAGCGACGCCTTCGTCATCGACCTCGCCACCCGCGCGGTGACGCAATGGACGAAGAGCGAGGTGGGCGGGCTGAACACCGACCGCTTCGCCGAAGCACAGCTGATCCAGTACCCCACCTTCGACCAGGTGGACGGCAAGCCGCGCCAGATCCCGGCCTTCATGTACAAGCCGCGCGAGGCCAAGGGCCGGCTGCCGGTCATCATCGACCTGCACGGCGGGCCGGAGGGCCAGTGGCGGCCGAGCTTCAGCTCGATCATCCAGTTCTGGGTGAATGAGCTGGGTGCGGCCGTGATCCGGCCGAACGTGCGCGGCTCCACCGGCTACGGGAAGACGTTCGTCAGCCTGGACAACGGATTCAAGCGCGAGGATTCGGTCAAGGATGTGGGAGCGCTGCTGGACTGGATCGGGACGCAGCCCGACCTCGACCCCAAGCGCGTGGTGGTGACCGGCGGCTCCTACGGCGGCTACATGGTCTATGCCAGCATGGTCCACTACAACGACCGGCTGGCCGGCGGGTCCTCCACGGTCGGCATCTCCAACTTCGTCACCTTCCTGGAGAGCACGGCCGAGTACCGCCGCGACCTGCGCCGCCCCGAATACGGCGACGAGCGCGATCCCAAGATGCGGGAGCACCTGATGAAGATCAGCCCGCTGACCAACGCGGCGAAGATCACCAAGCCGATGCTGATCACCCAGGGGGCGAACGACCCCCGCGTGCCGCGCGGCGAGGCGGAGCAGATGGTGGCCCAGATCCGCAAGAACGGCGGCGACGTCTGGTACGTGCTGGCCATGGACGAGGGTCACGGCTTCCGCAAGCGGACCAACCGCTTCTACGGCGACATGGCGGAGGCGATGTTCTTCCGCAAGGTGTTCGGCGCCGGCGGCTGACCCCGCGCGCCGGGTGTAGGAGGGAAGGGGCGGGGCCGGAGGGTCCCGCCCCTTTTCTTTTGGTGGCTGGTGGACTAAGTTCAGCGGACTAAGTCCGAGGTGCCGCGATGCGCAAGGTCAACATCCACGATGCCACGACCAACCTGTCGCGCCTCGTCGACGAGGCCGCCCAGGGGGAGGCGTTCATCATCGCGAAGGCCGGTCGCCCGCTGGTGAAGGTCGTGCCGCTCGACTCCGGTGAGCATCCCGTGCGGCGCCGGATCGGGTTTCTGGCGGGGCAGATCAAGGCGCCTGACGACATCAAGACGCCGTTCCAGGACGAGATCGCGGCGATGTTCTACGGCGACGAATGAGGGTTCTCCTCGACACACATCTCCTCCTATGGGCTGCCGAAGGCCGGACCGGTACGGGAGGCGAGCTGCCGGTCGCGCTGTCGAGGCTGCTGCTGGACACGGTGACCATCCCGGTGTTCAGCGCGATCTCCATCCTGGAGGTGGCCATCAAGTCGGGGCTGGGCCGTCCCGATTTCGCCGTGAACCCGCAGGACCTTCGTCGCGGACTGATCGAGAATGGCTGGGAGGAACTGCCAGTCACCGGCCGGCACGCGGCCGCCGTGGCCGTCTTGCCGCCGATCCACAAGGACCCGTTTGATCGGCTGCTGGTGGCCCAGGCGACCATCGAGGGCATTACCCTGGTCACGGCGGACGGGTTGATCGCCCGTTACCCTGGTCCGATCCGACGGCTTTGAAGTCAAGAGTTCAATCCTCATACATCTCCGCCCGGATCTGCGCGTGGTGGACGAGGGCGACCAGGACGACGCCGCCGGTGATGTTGCCCAGCAGGGTGGGCGCCATGAAGCCCCAGGCGTAATCGCCCCAGCCGATGGCCCCGGCGAAGGCGGCGTACGAGACCTCCACCGATCCGGCGATGATGTGGGCGAGGTCCAGCAAGGCGATCAGGTAGGTGATCAGGATGATGACGAAGGGCCGGGCACTGCCCGACAGGGGCTGCAGCCAGACCAGCAGCGCGATCAGCCAGCCGGCCACGATGGCCTTGCCGAAGGTGGTCCACCAGCCGAAGCCGGCGACGTGGCGGCCCAGTTCCAGGAACTCCGCCTTCAGGGGCGGCTCGAACACGGCGGTGCGGTAGGCGACCAGGGCGAAGATCAGCGTGCCCACCACGTTCATGGCGAAGACGATGCCCCAGAGCCGCAGCATGGCCCTGAGCGCCGACCAGGAGCGGTGGTGCAGCAGCGGCAGCATCACGGTCAGCGTGTTCTCGGTGAACAGCTGCTGGCGGCCCAGGATGACGATCAGGAACCCGAAGGCGTAGCCGAAGCTGGCCACCAGCTTGGTCCAGTCCGCCCCCTCCGGCATCCCCGCCCGCATCACCGCCAGCCCGACCATGGAGAAACCCATGGAGAGGCCCGCCGCCAGGGCCGACCAGACGAGGGAGGAGGTGGGGCGGCCCAGCTGCTCCTCCCCCTCCTTGCGGATGGCCTCGTGGATGACGGCGGCGCGGGGGGCCGCCATCCGCCGCACCTCCTTCTTCTCCGTCTGGCGCAGGCGGGGGGAGGGCTCCGGCTCCGGGACGTTGTGATCGTCGGTGTAGAGGTCGCGGCGGAAGGGTTCGGCCTGATCGGGCATGCGGGAGGTCCGGCGATGGGGGCGGTCCCCTTGCCAACACCCGGCGGCGCCGATCAGCCCGGCCGCTCGAGGCATGCGGCTTGCGCCCGGCCCGCGCCGTCGGATATCCCAGGCCGGACAGACCGGCGGCGGGAAGCCCAACGCCGGCGCCAGGAGGGACCCCGCCCATGCCCGTGCTGACCAGCGCCATCGACCCGCGCGACCCCGCCTTCGCCGAGAACGCGGCGGCGATGGCCGCCCAGGTGGAGGACCTGAAGGCGACCGTGGCGCGCATCAAGCTGGGCGGGGGCGAGAAGGCGCGGGAGAAGCATCTGGCGCGCGGCAAGCTGCTGCCCCGGGACCGGGTGCGCAACCTGCTGGACCCGGGCACGCCTTACCTGGAGTTCTCCCAGCTCGCGGCGCACGGCGTGTATCCGGACGACGTGCCGGCGGCCGGCATCCTGACCGGCATCGGCCGGGTGGCGGGCCAGGAATGCGTGGTCGTCGCCAACGACGCCACGGTGAAGGGCGGCACGTACTATCCGCTGACCGTGAAGAAGCACCTGCGCGCGCAGGAGATCGCGGCGCAGAACAACCTGCCCTGCATCTACCTTGTGGACAGCGGCGGGGCCAACCTGCCGAACCAGGACGAGGTCTTCCCCGACCGGGACCATTTCGGCCGCATCTTCTACAACCAGGCGACCATGTCGGCGGCCGGCATCCCGCAGATCGCCGTGGTGATGGGAAGCTGCACGGCCGGTGGCGCCTATGTCCCCGCCATGGCGGACGAGAGCGTGATCGTGAAGAACCAGGGTACCATCTTCCTGGGCGGCCCGCCGCTGGTGAAGGCCGCCACGGGGGAGGTGGTGAGTGCGGAGGATCTGGGCGGGGCGGACGTGCATTCCCGCAGCTCCGGTGTCACCGACCATTACGCCCAGGACGACCGGCACGCGCTGGCCATCGCGCGGTCCATCGTTGGCAACCTGAACCGCCGCAAGCCGGCCCAGCTCGCCACCCGCGAGCCGGTGGAGCCCAAGTACGACCCGGCGGAGCTTTACGGCGTCATCCCCAGCGACACGCGCAAGCCCTACGACGTGCGGGAGGTGATCGCCCGCGTGGTGGACTGCAGCGAGTTCGATGAGTTCAAGGCGCTGTACGGGACCACGCTGGTCTGCGGCTTCGCCCACATCTGGGGCTATCCCGTGGGCATCGTCGCCAACAACGGCATCCTGTTCAGCGAGAGTGCGCTCAAGGGCGCGCACTTCGTGGAACTGTGCTGCCAGCGGGGCATCCCGTTGGTGTTCCTGCAGAACATCACCGGCTTCATGGTCGGCCGGAAATACGAGAACGCGGGCATCGCCAAGGACGGGGCGAAGCTGGTGACGGCGGTCGCCTGTGCGGCCGTGCCGAAATTCACCGTCATCATCGGCGGCAGCTTCGGGGCCGGGAACTACGGCATGTGCGGGCGCGCCTACTCCCCCCGCTTCCTGTGGATGTGGCCGAACGCCCGCATCAGCGTGATGGGCGGCGAGCAGGCGGCCAGCGTGCTGGCCACCGTGCGGCGCGACGGGCTGGAGGCGCAGGGCAAGGCCTGGACGCCGGAGGAGGAGGAGGCCTTCAAGGCCCCCATCCGCGCCCAGTACGAGGCCCAGGGCCACCCCTACTACGCCAGTGCCCGCCTGTGGGACGACGGCATCATCGACCCGGCGGAAACCCGCACCGTGCTGGGGCTGGGCCTGAGCGCGAGCCTGAACGCCCCGATCCCGCAGACGCGGTTCGGCGTGTTCCGGATGTAGGGGGGCTCCGCCCTTCCACCTTAGTGCGTCATCCCGGCGGAAGCCGGGACCCATTCAGCCGCCCGCGCCCATGCCGTGCGCACCGTGATGGCGGGGCCGTGGGTCCCGGCTTTCGCCGGGATGACGGTGGGGGAAGCGGAGAGGCGTGCGTCGCATTGCGGGCTGCGCCCTCCATGCGACCTACGATGCCCGTACGATGCAGGCACCCGTAGGTCGCATGCAGCGCAGCGGAATGCGACGCGGGCCTGCGCCCCCCTCAGATCCCCTGGCCGTGCAGGTAGCCCTGGCGGGCGTCGGTGTACTGGACGCGGCGGAGTTCCTCCGTCTCGCGCGGGGCCGCGCTGCCCAGGGTGCGGCTGAGGCGGGCGGAGCCGCGCTGGTCGCGGGCCTGGCGCCAGTCGTGGCCGCCCAGGCTGTCGCGGCCGTCGCCGGGGCCGCCATGGCTGTCGCGGCCAACCTCGGCGATGTGGCGGCGGAACTCGGGCTCCCGCGCCCGGGCCCATTCGCCCGCGTGCACCCGGTCCCCCATCGAAGAATGCGCGTCCATGGTATCCTCCCGGTTCTCTTGTTCGACCTCGTCCATGACCCAGGCGCCGGAGGCGGTGCGGTGGCCGCCGCTGTGGCGGTCCTGCGGATGACCGCCGGCTTGCCTGTCCGTCAGGGCGGCGGCGGCCAGGGCGAACAGCCCGTAGCCGGCGAGCGCCCAGCGGACCTGCCTCGGCTCGTCCTCCAGCATCCAGGCGGCCGACAGGAAGGTCGCCCCCTCCAGCGCGTCCACGGCGAGGTGCTGCTTCATCGACAGTAGCGGATAAGCGCCCAACTCGTAATCCGTCAGATGCGCATAGGCCACGGTACCGAGGGCTGCGAAATCCATGGCCCTGGTCATCCGCCGGTCCCAGCCCAGCAGGCGCGGCGCGGCCGCCAATGCCGCGGCGGCGGCGTAATCGACGATGCCGTGGGTGCGGGTGGAGATCATGGGCTTCATGGGCAGGGGGCTCCGGCTGGGGGCTGGGAATGGCTTGGATGGCGTTCCCCGGACAACAGCCCCCGTCCGGAATTGGTTGCCGGTTCCGGAAGACCCCGCACTTCGTGTAGGAATGGGCGCCAACGGAACGGGGCGGGGAAGGACGGATCATGGCGGATGTGCTGATTTCGGTGCGAGACGACGGCATCGCGACCGTGACCCTGAACCGGCCGGACGTGCACAACGCCTTCAACGACACCGTGATCGCCACGCTGACGGAAGGGTTCCGCCGGCTGGGCGCCGATCCGGCCGTGCGGCTGGTCCTGCTGCGGGGCAACGGTCCCAGCTTCTCCGCCGGGGCGGACCTCGGCTGGATGAAGCGGATGGCGGGATACTCCCTGGAGCAGAACCGGGAGGACGCGCTGGGCCTCGCGGCGATGCTGCGCACCCTGGCCGAGCTGCCGAAGCCCACCATGGCGGTGGTGCAGGGACCGGCCTTCGGCGGCGGGGTGGGGCTGGTCGCCGCCTGCGACATCGCCATCGCCGCCGACACGGCCGCCTTCGCCCTGACGGAGGTGAAGCTGGGCCTGATCCCGGCCACCATCGGACCCTATGTCGTCGCCGCCATCGGGCCGCGCGCCTGCCGCCGCTATTTCCTCACCGCCGAGCGGTTCAGCGCGCTGGAGGCGCACCGGCTGGGGCTGGTGCACGAGGTTGTGCCCGGGCACGCGCTGGACACGGCGGTGGAGAAGGTGGCCGGCCGCCTGCTGGAGGGGGGCCCGCGCGCCCAGGCCGAAAGCAAGCGCCTGATCCGCGATCTGTACGGCCGGGCGGTGGACGACGTCGTGGTGGCCGACACCGCCGCCCGCATCGCCGAGACCCGCGCGAGCGCCGAGGGGCGGGAGGGTGTCGCCAGCTTCCTGGAGAAGCGGAAGCCGGGGTGGGTGAAGGGCGGCTGACCGCCACCCGCCCGCGCCGTCACCCCTCACCCGGTTCGGCTTCGCCTCACCACCCTCTCCCGCAAGGGGAGAGGGTTTACCTGGGCCGCGCTCGATCCTGCCGCCACACGCCAGCTGTTACAGAAACGGCGGTGCCGAGTTTCCCCTCTCCCCCCGTGGGAGAGGGTCCCGAGCGTGAGCGAGGGGGGTGAGGGGGCCGGTTCCTCTCCGCCGGTGCGGTGCTGACGAACCGGAACCTGATCTACCTCAAGGCCGTTCGGGTCGTTCCGGGGCAGAACGGTTCCGTCGTCAGCCTGACGCCCGCCAGCCGGATCGCCGCCGGAACCGCATGACCGAACCCGTCCTCCGTTCCGCCCCGCCCGTGGCCCGGCATTCCCGGCGCCACACGGTGGGCGCCATCGTCTTCACGGTGGCGCTGCTGAGCCTGATCGCCCTGTCGGTGAAGGCGGTGGCGGGGTGGCTGGTGCTGGGGGTGCTGGGGGCGGTCGTCCTGGTGGTGGGCGCCTTCCACTACCTGTTCCCGAACAGCCGCTTCTTCACCATCGCGCTGGCGAACTACATCGGCATCTACGCCTGCGTGTTCATCTTCTTCATCGAGGCGAACTTCCTGGGCGTGGGGCCGACGGTGGCGTCGCTGGGCTTCATGCTGCCGCTGGCCGCGTTCCTGGTCGGCGCGCTGCGCCAGCGCGACGCGATCCGCCGCATCGTCGAGACGGAGGAACTGCGCGGCATGGCGAAGTTCGGCCCGGCGACCCTGTGGCTGATCCCGGTGGTCGCGATCGGCATCGCCACCTTCCTGATCCCCGCCACCATGCCGGCGGCCACGCTGCAGTGGCTGTTCCTGGGCGCCATGGCGGCGATCGCCCTGGTGGTGCTGGCGGCCAGCCGGCACGTGACCGTGCTGCTGCTGGATTCCGGCCTGCTGTTCGAGGAGTTCTGGGACCAGATCGCCCGGCTGGCGGAGCCGGCCTTCGCCTTCCTGACCTTCTATTCCCTGCTGGTGATCGTCTACGCGGCCCTCTACACGGTGCTGGACCGGTTTTCCGCCGCCCATCACTTCATGGTCCACGGCACGGCCCAGGACATCACCTTCGCCGAAAGCCTGTATTTCTCGGTCATCACGCTGTCGACAGTGGGCTATGGCGACATCTTCCCGATGACCGACGTGGTGCGGGTGATCGTGGCCTCGCAGGTCGTGCTGGGCGTGCTGCTGCTGCTGTTCGGCTTCAACAGCATCTTCACCTTCGCCGCCGCCCGCCGCCGCCCGCCCGGCTGATCCCCGCTTCGGACCCCGCATGGAAGACGCCGCCCACCATTCCCTTCCGTTCGTCCAGGAGGCGCTGCTGTTCCTGGCGGCGGCGGTGATCGTCGTGCTGCTGCTGCACCGGGTGCGGGTGAGCCCGGTGCTGGGCTATCTGCTGGCCGGGCTGCTGATCGGCCCGTCGGGCCTCGGCCTGATCGGCGAGGTGGAGGAGGTGCGCGCCGTCGCCGAGCTGGGGGTGGTGTTCCTGCTGTTCGTCATCGGGCTGGAGCTCTCAATCGAGCGGCTGCGGGCGCTCAAGCGCTGGGTCTTCGGCCTGGGGACGGCGCAGGTGCTGGTGACCTCCGCCGTCATCGGCGGCGTTGCCCTCGCCTGGGGCAACAGCGTGGAGGCGGCGGTGGTGCTGGGCACCTGCCTCGCCCTGTCGTCCACCGCCGTGGTGGTCCAGCTGCTGGTGGAGCGGGGCGAGGTGGCGAGCCCGACCGGGCGGCTCGCCTTCGCCGTGCTGCTGTTCCAGGATCTGGCCGTGGTGCCGATCCTGGTGCTGGTCGGCGTGCTGGGCGGCCCGGCGGAGCAGGACGTGGCGATGGTGCTGCTGCTGTCGCTGCTGAAGGCGACGGTGGCGGTGGGCGTGATCCTGCTGCTGGGCCGGTTCACGCTGGGGCCGCTGCTGCGCCGGGTGGCGGCCACGCGCAGCACCGACCTGTTCACGGCCACAGCCCTGCTGATCGTGCTGGGAACAGGGTGGGCGACCAACCTGGGCGGCCTGTCGGCGGCGCTGGGCGCCTTCCTGGCGGGGCTGGTGCTGGCGGGGACGGAGTTCCGCCATCAGGTCGAAAGCGACATCCAGCCCTTCAAGGGCCTGCTGCTGGGCCTGTTCTTCCTGGCGGTCGGCATGGGCATCGACGTCAACCTGATCGTCGACAGGATCGGCCTGATCGCCCTGTCGGTCGTCGGGCTGATCGCCATCAAGGCGGCCATCGCCAGCGCCCTCGCCATCGCGTTCGGAGCGCCCCGCGACGTGGCCATCCGCAGCGGCCTGCTGCTGGGCGAGGGGGGCGAGTTCGCCTTCGTCGTGGTGGGCAGCGCCCTGGCCAGCGGCCTGCTGCCGGCGGAGACGGCGCAGTTCATGTTCGCCGTGGTCGGCCTGTCCATCGTGGCCACACCGTTCCTGCCGGCCCTGGCGGACCGGATCGTGATGCGCCTCGCCCCCACCGCGACGGCGGCCGGCGACGATGCCGCACCGCCGGATGCGCATGACGGGCTGTCGGGGCATGTCATCATCGCCGGGTTCGGCCGGGTGGGGCAGACCGTGGCGCGCCTGTTCGCCGAACAGCAGGTGCCCTACGTCGCCGTGGACTTCGGCGCCGATCTGGTGCGGGCGATGCGGAGCCGGGGACTGCCGGTGCATTTCGGCGACGGCAGCCGCCCGGAAATCCTGAAGCAGCTCGGCGCTGACCAGGCCATGGCCGTGGTGGTGACCCTGGACCAGCCGGCGGCCGCCGCGCGCACGGTGGAGGCGGTGCGCCACAACTGGCCGGCCCTGAAGGTGTTCGCCCGCTCCCGCGACCGCGAGCATGCGGCCGAACTGCTGGCCCAGGGCTGCGTCGCCGTCGTTCCGGAAACCTTCGAGAGCAGCCTGACCCTGGCTAAGGGGGCGCTGGAGGCGCTGGGCGTGCCCACGGCGGCGGTGGACGAGCTGGTGGCGAAACACCGGGACGTCGACGGAAAGACCGCCTGACAGCACCGGTTTCGCTGGGGCCGGTTTCGCTGGGGTTCGCGCCGCCGCCCGGCTATCATGCTTCGGTCGCGGAACCGAAGGCGCGCGCATGGAACTCCTTGTCCAGAACCCGTTCTACGAGCTGGCCGGCCTTCTGGCCCTGGCGGCGGCGGTGGGGCTGGTCGGGCTGATGCTGCGCCAGCCGCTGATCGTCGCCTTCATCGCCACGGGCATCCTGGCCGGGCCGGACGTGCTGGGCATGGTCCACTCGGCCGAGCAGATCAATGTGCTGGCCGAGATCGGCATCGCCGTCCTGCTGTTCCTGGTGGGTCTGAAGCTGGACCTGCAGATCGTCCGCAGCCTGGGCCCCGTGGCGGTGGCGACCGGCCTGGGGCAGGTGGGGTTCACGGCGGGCGTGGGCCTGCTGATCTGCCTCGCCCTCGGTCTCGACTGGGTGACCAGCGCCTATGTGGCCGTGGCGCTGACCTTCTCCAGCACGATCATCATCGTGAAGCTGCTGAGCGACAAGCGGGAGGTCGATTCGCTGCACGGCCGCATCGCGCTGGGCTTCCTGATCGTGCAGGACATCGTCGTGGTGGTGGCGATGGTCCTGTTGTCCGCCTATGGCGTGGGCGAGGGGAAGGGGGGCAGCGGGCTCGGCGTCGGCGGCGTGCTGTTGAGCGGCCTGCTCATGGTGGGCTTCGTCGTGCTGTTCGTGCGGCACGTGGCGGAGCGGCTGATGCGCCGCGTGTCACGCGTGCCGGAGCTGATGCTGACCTTCGCGCTCGCCTGGGCGGTGCTGTTCGCCGCCGTGGCCGACTGGCTGGGGCTGGGCAAGGAGATCGGCGGCCTTCTGGCCGGTGTCAGCCTCGCCTCCACCAGCTTCCGGGAGGCGGTCGCCTCGCGCCTGTCGTCCTTGCGCGACTTCCTGCTGCTGTTCTTCTTCATCGGCCTGGGCTCCCGCCTCGATCTCAGCCTGCTGGGCGACATGGTGCCGGAGGCGCTGGCCCTGTCCCTGTTCGTGCTGATCGGCAATCCGCTGATCGTGCTGCTGATCATGGGGGCGATGGGCTATCGCAAGCGCACGGGCTTCCTGGCCGGGCTGACCGTGGCGCAGATCAGCGAGTTCTCGCTGATCTTCATGGCCATGGGCCTGACCCTGGGGCACGTGCTGCCGGCCAGCGTCGGGCTGGTGACCCTGGTCGGGCTGATCACCATCACCCTGTCCACCTACATGATCATCTATTCCCAGACGCTCTACCGCTGGTTCGAGCCCTGGCTGGGCTTCGCGGAGCGGGCCGTCCCCCACCGCGAGAACGCGCACGAGCAGGAGGCGGAGGCCGAGCGCCCGCACGACATCGTGCTGTTCGGCCTCGGACGCTACGGCTTCGAGCTGGGCAAGATCCTGGCGGACCGGGGGGCCCGCGTCCTGGGCGTGGATTTCGACCCGCGCGTGGTGGAGCGCTGGCGCACGCGCGGCCATGACGGCACCTATGGCGACGCGAGCGATCCGGAGTTCCCGGCTTCCCTGCCGCTGCGCGACGTGCGCTGGGTGGTGATCGCCACCACGCCGCTCGCACCCGGCCTGACCCATGACGACAACCGGCTGGCCCTGATCCAGGGGCTGCGCGACGCCGGCTATCGCGGCCGGATCGCCGTGCGCTGCGACGACCCATGGGACGGGCGGCGCATGCTGTCGGCGGGGGTGGACATGGTGCTGAGCCCATTCGTCGACGCGGCGGGGCAGGCGTCCGACGTGCTGGGCTTCCCCACCGCCAGTCCTGAGCGGCCCGTGGAACGGGCGAGCGCCTAACGGGACAGGTGACGCGCGGCACGGAGTCGGATAACAGGGGCGCCCAGAAGGACGACAAGTCCGCCGCGTGAAGCCCGCATGTCCGGGAGGGGCGCCCTGAGATGTTCCGTACCCTGCTGATCGCCAACCGGGGCGAGATCGCCTGCCGCGTGATCAAGACCGCGCGCCGCATGGGCCTGCGCACCGTGGCCGTGCATTCCGACGCCGACGCGGGCGCGCGGCATGTCGCCATGGCCGACGCGGCCGTGAACATCGGCCCGGCCCCGGCGCGCGAAAGCTATCTGCGCGTCGAGGCCATCCTGGACGCGGCCCGGCGTACCGGGGCGGAGGCGATCCACCCCGGCTATGGCTTCCTGTCGGAGAATGCCGGCTTCGCGGACGCCTGTGCGGCGGCCGGCCTGATCTTCGTCGGCCCGCCGGCATCGGCCATTCGCGCCATGGGCGGCAAGTCGGAGGCCAAGGCCCTGATGGAGACGGCAGGCGTGCCGCTGGTGCCGGGCTATCACGGGGCGGACCAGGACGCGGCCCTGCTGCTGCGCGAAGCGGAGCGGATCGGCTGGCCGGTGCTGATCAAGGCCTCGGCCGGCGGCGGGGGCAAGGGCATGAAGGTGGCGGCATCCGCCTCCGAGTTCGCGGACCAGCTCGCCTCGGCCAAGCGGGAGGCGGCGGCGAGCTTCGGCGACGACCGGGTGCTGATCGAGAAGTACCTGACCCGGCCCCGGCATGTGGAAATCCAGGTCTTCGCCGACACGCACGGCAACTGCGTCTACCTGTTCGAGCGCGACTGTTCCATCCAGCGCCGCCACCAGAAGGTGGTGGAGGAGGCGCCGGCCCCGGACATGGACCCGGCCATTCGGCGCCGCATGGGGGAGGCGGCGGTCGCGGCGGCCAAGGCCATCGGCTATGTCGGCGCGGGGACGGTGGAGTTCCTGCTGGACGAGGATGGCCGCTTCTACTTCATGGAGATGAACACCCGCCTCCAGGTGGAGCATCCGGTGACGGAGCTGATCACCGGGCAGGACCTGGTGGAGTGGCAGCTCCGCGTGGCGGCCGGCGAGGCGCTGCCGCTGTCCCAGGACGATCTCGCCATCGACGGGCACGCCATCGAGGTGCGCCTGTATGCGGAGGATCCGGCGCGCGGGTTCCTGCCGCAGACCGGCAATCTCACCCATCTGCGGTTCCCGGAAGAGGGGCCGCACGTGCGGGTGGATACGGGCGTGCGGGCGGGCGACGCCATCTCCATCCACTACGATCCGATGATCGCCAAGCTGATCGTGTGGGACCGGGACCGGCCGTCGGCCGTGCGGCGCTTGCGCGCCGCGCTGGAGGGGACGGAGATCGCCGGGCTGAACGCCAACGTGGCGTTCCTGACCGCCATCGCGGCCCATCCGGCCTTCATGGCGGCGGACCTGGACACGCGTTTCATCCAGCGGCACGAGGCCGACCTTCTGCCGGCCCCGCAGCCGGCGGGCGGGCGCACCCTGGCGCTGGCGGCGCTGGGGCTGTTGCTGGACCGGGCGGCGAAGGCCCGCGCGGCTGCGGCCGCCAGCCCCGACCCGTGGAGCCCTTGGGCCCGCACCGACGGCTGGCGCCTGAACGACGAGGCGCACGACACCGTCACACTGCGCGAACCGGGCGAGGCGGGGACGGAACACGCCCTGCGCCTGACCTACCGGCGGGGCGGCTACGTCTTCCATTTCCCCGACGGGGATGTCCGGGCGGCGGGCGCGCTGGCGGCGGACGGGCGGCTGACGGCGGAGATCGACGGGGCGCGCAGCACCGCCACCTGGGTGCGTTCGGGTGGCGGGATCACCCTGTTCCACGCGGGCGGCACCCACCGGTTCGAGGCGGTGGAGCCGCTGGCCACGGCTGCGGCGGACGCTGGTGCCGGCAAGCTAACGGCCCCGATGCCCGGCAAGGTGATCGCCGTGCTGGTGGAGGCGGGTGTCGCCGTGGACAAGGGGACGCCCCTGATCGTGCTGGAGGCCATGAAGATGGAGCACACGATCAAGGCGCCGGCGGCGGGCACCGTCAGCGCGCTCAAGTTCCGCGTCGGCGACCAGGTGCCGGAAGGGGCGGAGCTGATCGGCTTCGAGGCGGCGTGACGGCCGCGTGACCGAAAGGGGCGGCGCCCTGATCCGGCCATAATGCGGGGCTACCCGGACCGGCGGAGGCCCGCCGTCCGCGCATGGCGGCGCGCCGCCGCGTGTCGGTGTCATTCACCACAAGATGTGGTACAAACCATCAGACCCCGTCCATATATCTGAGCGACAGGGGTCGCCAGACTTTCCAAGCAGGGTGCCCGAGGACCCATGGCCGGACACAGCCAGTTCAAGAACATCATGCACCGCAAGGGCGCGCAGGACGCCAAGCGGCAGAAGATCTTCAACAAGCTCGCGCGCGAGATCACGGTGGCGGCCAAGTCGGGCCTGCCCGACCCCGCCGCGAACCCCCGCCTGCGCGCCGCCATCCAGGCGGCCAAGGCGTCCAACATGCCGAAGGACCGCATCGAGCGGGCCGTGAAGCAGGGCACGCCGGGCGGCGGCGACGACGCGATCTATGACGAGGTCCGGTACGAGGGCTATGGCCCCGGCAGTGTGGCCCTGATCGTGGAGGCGCTGACCGACAACCGGAACCGGACGGCCTCGGAAGTGCGCACCGCCTTCACCAAGCATGGCGGCACCCTGGGGGAGACGAACTCCGTCAGCTTCATGTTCAACCGCATCGGGCAGGTGGTCTACCCGGCCGCCGTGGCCGATGCCGACGGCATGCTTGAGGCCGCGATCGAGGCGGGGGCGGACGACGTGCAGTCCGACGAGAACGGGCACTTCATCACCACGGCCGTGGACGGGTTGGGCGAGGTGCGCGACGCGCTGGAGGCGAAGTTCGGTCCGCCGGAGAGCGCCAAGCTGACCTGGCAGCCGCTGAACATCGTGCCGGTGACGGCGGAGGACGCGGCGCAGAGCCTGCTGAAGCTGCTGGACGCGCTGGAGGACAATGACGACGTCCAGGCCGTGCTGGGCAATTTCGACATTCCGCAGGACCTGATGGAGAAGCTCGGCGGCTGAGCGGGGCGCCGGGCGGGTTTCGGGGGACAGATGGGCGACGGGCGGGTCATCCGCATCCTGGGGCTGGACCCCGGTCTGCGGCATACGGGCTGGGGCGTCATCGACGTCGCCGGCAACCGGCTGAGCCATGTCGCCGACGGGACCATCCACACCAACGACCAGGACGATCTGGCGCGTCGCCTGACCACCCTGCACGAGGGCATCCGGGGCGTCATCGACGCCTGGACGCCGGACGAGGCGGCGGTGGAGGAGACGCTGGCCAACAAGAACCCGCACTCCACGCTCAAGCTCGGCATGGCGCGCGGGGTGGCGCTGCTGGTGACGGCCCAGGCCGGGCTGCCGGTGGACGAGTACCTGCCGATGCTGGTGAAGAAGTCCGTGGTCGGCACCGGGCATGCGGAGAAGACCCAGGTGCAGCACATGGTGAAGATGCTGCTGCCCGGCTTCCAGACATCCACGGCAGACGCGGCGGACGCGCTGGCCGTCGCCATCTGTCACGCCCACCACGCGGAGACGCGGCGGCGGGTGGCCGGGATGGCGGCGAAGGTGGCGGTCCGGGCCGCCGGCGGGAGGCGCCGATGATGCGCGCCCCGGCCCAGCGGTGTAGAATTCTTCCTTGCAAGGAAGAAAGGAAGACGCCATGGCCTTGAACATCAAGTCGGACAAGGCGGACGAACTGGCCCGCGAGATCGCGCGCGCGACGGGGCGCAGCATCACCGATGTCGTGATCGACGCGCTGGAGAAGGAGCGTGCGCGGCTGGGCGATGGCGCGAAGCTGGCCCGGAAGGCTCGCGCCGCCCGCATCCATGCCATCTGCGAGGCCGCCCGCGCGATCTCGCCCAAGGCAGAGCTAACGATCGACGAGATCACCGGCTACGACGAGATGGAGGGGCTTCGCTGACATGCGCGTCGTCCTGGACACCTCGGCCGTCTATGCCGCCCTCACGAATGAGCCGGACTCGCTGTCCTACGAGACCGCGATCGCCGCGGCGGACGCGTGCCTGATCTCCGCCCTGTCGGTGTTCGAGGCGCAGACCGTGCTCTATCGCCGGTTCGGGATGGAGAAGGCGGCCCGGCTGGACGACTTCCTGGCCGGCATCGAGGCCGCGGTCCAGCCCTTCGACGACGACATGGTTCCGCTCGCGTTCGCGGCCTACCGGAAGTTCGGGCGCGGGTCCGCGCATGCCGCACAGCTGAACTATGCGGACTGCGCCTCCTACGCCCTGGCCAAGGCGCTGGACCTGCCGTTGCTGTTCAAGGGCGACGACTTCGCCCGGACCGACGTGACGCCGGCCCTGCCGCTGCTGCTGGCCGAGGCGGGAGGGACGGCATGATCGCCAAGCTGACCGGCCTGTTGGACTCCACCGGCCTCGACAGCGCCATCATCGACGTGGGCGGGGTGGGCTATCTGGTGCAGTGCTCCACCCGCACGCTGCGCCGCCTCGGCGCGCGCGGGGAGGCGGTGTCGGTCCTGACCGAGATGTGGGTGAGCCAGGACAACATCCAGCTTTTCGGGTTCGCCGACACGCTGGAGCGGGACTGGTTCCGTCTGCTGACGACGGTGCAGGGCGTGGGGGCGAAGGTCGCCCTGTCGCTGCTGTCGGTGCTGACGCCGGACCAGCTCACCAACGCCATCGCCGCCCAGGACAAGACGGCCCTGTCGCGCGCCGACGGGGTGGGGCCGAAGCTGGCCGCCCGCATCGCCAACGAGCTGAAGGACAAGGTGTCGGCCTTCGGCACCATGGCGCCTAAGCCCGCCGTCGGCGGAGATGATGCCGCGGCCGTGCCCGCCGCACCGTCCAACGCCGCGGGCGACGCCATCTCCGCCCTGGTGAACCTCGGCTACAAGCGGGTGGAGGCGTTCACCGCCGTCCATGCCGCCGCCCAGAAGCTGGGTGCCGACGCCACCGTCTCCGACCTGATCCGCGCCGGCCTCAAGGAGCTTGCCCCGTGAGCGAGAAGCCGGAACGTATGGTGGACCAGGACAGGATCGGCGGCGACGCGGTCGAGGCGTCGATCCGGCCGCTGTCGCTGGCGGAGTTCACGGGCCAGCGGCAGGTTCGGGAGAACCTGTCCGTCTTCATCCAGGCGGCCCGCAGCCGGGGCGAGGCGCTGGACCATGTGCTGCTGTTCGGGCCGCCGGGCCTGGGCAAGACCACGTTGGCCCAGATCGTCGCGAAGGAGCTGAACGTCGGCTTCCGCGCCACCAGCGGCCCGGTGATCGCGCGGGCGGGCGACTTGGCGGCGCTGCTGACGAACCTGCAGCCGCGCGACGTGCTGTTCATCGACGAGATCCACCGGCTGTCCCCGGCGGTGGAGGAAATCCTCTATCCCGCAATGGAGGATTTCCAGCTGGACCTGATCATCGGGGAGGGGCCGGCCGCGCGCAGCGTGCGCATCGACCTGCCGCCCTTCACCCTCGTCGGCGCCACGACCCGGTCCGGCCTGATCACGCGGCCGCTCAGGGAGCGCTTCGGCATTCCGCTGCGCATGCAGTTCTACGAGCCCGAGGAGCTGCGGCTGATCGTCGGCCGGGCGGCGAAGCTGCTGAACATGGAGATGTCGGACGACGGCGCCCTCGAGGTGGCCCGCCGGTCGCGCGGCACGCCGCGCGTGGCCAACCGCCTGCTGCGCCGGGTCCGCGACATCTGCGCGGTGGAGGGCACCGAGCGGGTGGACGCCAAGGCCGCCGACAAGGCGCTGACCCGCCTCGAGGTCGACCGCATGGGGTTCGACGCCATGGACCGGCGCTACCTGCGCTGCATCGCGGACAATTACGGCGGCGGGCCCGTGGGGGTGGAGACGATCGGCGCGGCACTGGGCGAACAGCGCGACGTGCTGGAGGAGGTGATCGAGCCCTACCTGATCCAGCAGGGGCTGCTGCAGCGCACGCCGCGCGGCAGGATGCTGACCGACGGCGGCTACCGCTATCTCGGCCTCACACCACCCGCGAACCCGGCCCGGCAGCTGGACCTGCTCACCCCGCCAGGGGGGGCGGAACCGGAGGGCGACGATGGCTGACGTCCGGTCACAGCCCACGATGGGCCGCCTCGACGGCCGCTCGCATCATTTTCCGGTCAGGGTCTATTACGAGGACACCGACGCGGGCGGGATCGTGTATCACGCCAACTATCTGCGCTTCTGCGAGCGGGCCCGGACCGAGATGATGCGGCTTCTCGGCGCCAGCCATTCGCGGATGGTCGCCGAGACCGGCGTGTCATTTGCGGTACGCAGGTGCGAAATCGACTTCATGCGCCCGGCCCGCCTTGATGACGCCCTTGAAATCGTTACCACCATCACTGACATCGGCGGCGCCAGCCTGGATGCCGAACAGCGCGTGTTCCGGACGGACGACGGCACCGCGGAATCCGCCGCCGGCGGGCCCGCCGAACTGGTCCGCGTCAGGCTGAAGCTGGCCTGCATGACCCGGGATGGCCGGCCGGTGCGCCTACCGGCACCGGTGCGCAAGGCGCTCGACACATTGCACATGAAACAGAGTCAGGGCTGAGGCAGGAACATCATGGAACCCGTCGTGCTGGCAGTGGGCGCCCCCGGGGCGCAGGATCTCTCGGTCTGGGGCCTCTTCATGATGGCCGACTGGGTGGTCAAGAGCGTGATGATCGGCCTCGTCGCCGCCTCGGTCTGGTGCTGGGCCATCATCTTCGACAAGGCCATGAAGCTGCGCCGGATGAAGGCGGCCGCCACCGACTTCGAGGAGGCGTTCTGGTCCGGCGGCTCGCTGGACGACCTTTATGACGAAGTCTCGCAGAACCCGGCGGACCCGCTGTCCGCCACCTTCGCCGCCGGCATGCGCGAGTGGCGCCACGCCAATGAGCGTGGCCTCGCCGCGGCGGGCGCCATGAAGGCCAACCTCGCCCAGCGCGTGGAGCGGGTGATGTCGGTGACCATCGGCCGCGAGATGCAGCAGGCGGAGCGCTACATGACGGTGCTGGCCTCGGTCGGCTCCGTCGCCCCCTTCGTCGGGCTGTTCGGCACGGTCTGGGGCATCATGAACGCCTTCACCAACATCGCCGCCCAGCAGAACACCTCGCTCGCCGTCGTGGCGCCGGGCATCGCGGAGGCGCTGTTCGCCACGGCGCTGGGCCTTGTCGCCGCCATTCCGGCGGTCGTCGCCTACAACAAATTCTCGACCGATCTCGGCCGCTTCGCCGACCGGCTCGACTCATTTGTGACAGAATTCTCGGCGATCCTGCAGCGTCACCTGGAAGAACGGGGTTAATCCGATGGGGGCGCAGCTCGGGGGCAAGCAGGGCGGCCGCAGCCGCCGCAAGTCCTTCCGGCCGATGTCGGACATCAACGTGACGCCCTTCGTGGACGTCATGCTGGTGCTGCTGATCGTGTTCATGGTGGCGGCGCCGCTGCTGACCGCCGGCATCCCCGTCAACCTGCCGCGCGGTGCCGCCCAGGCGCTGGAGACGGAGGACGATCCCCTGTGGCTGACGGTCACCGCCGAAGGCCAGGTCAGCCTCAAGGACAAAAAGGTCTTCGACGACGACATGTACGCCATGGGCGAGATCGGCCCCCGGCTGGTCGCGGTCGCGCAGGCCACGCCCGACCGCAAGGTCTTCGTCCGCGGCGACCGCGCGGCGCAGTACGCCGCCATCATCGATGTGCTGAGCGAGGCGCGCCGGGCCGGTCTGACGCAGGCGAAGCTGGTCATCGAATCCGATCCACGTACCCGCTGATCCCGCCACCCCATGCGCGCGGCCCTCATCCTCTCCGGTGTGCTGCACATCGCGATCGTGCTGATCGCGCTGGTCGGCCTGCCGTACCTGCCGAAGAGGGAGATGATCCAGCTCGCGGAAATCCCGGTGGACGTGGTCGAGGTCGGGCCGATGACCATTTCGCGGCTGAACGACCAGCCCGCCGAGCGGCCCCGGCCGCAGCCGCCCCGGCCGACCCCGCCGAAGGAAACCCCGCCCCCGCCGCCGAAGGCCCAGGAGCGTCCCGAACCGCCGCCGCCCGTGCGCGAGCCGGAGCCGCCCAAGCCCCAGCCCCCCAAGCCCGAGCCCCCCAAGCCCGAGCCGCCGAATCCGGAGCCTCCCAAGGAGGAGCCGAAGCCCGAGCCGCCAAAGCCCGAGCCGCCCAAGCCGGAACCGCCCAAGCCGGAACCGCCCAAGCCGGAACCGAAGAAGGAACCGCCGAAGCCCGAGCCCAAGAAGGAGGAGCCGAAGCGGAACCTGTCGGACGTGCTGAAGAACCTGGAGCGGCAGAAGCCGCCGCCGTCGGAGGCGAAGCCCGAACCGCAGCGCGAGGTGGCGGAGACGCCGCCCGGAGCCATCGGGCCCAGCGGCGACCGGCTGACCGTGGGTGAGGAGGACGCCCTGCGCGCCGCCATCGCCCGGCTCTGGGCCGTGCCCGCCGGCGCCAAGGGTGTCGAGGACATGGTGATCCAGTTCCGGGTCCATTTCGACACGACCCTGAGGATCACCCGCATCGACGTGATCGGTGGCAACGGGTCCACCAGCGACCCGCATTACCGCGCCTTCGCCGAAAGTGCCCGCCGCGCGCTGGACCGGCTGGAACGGCTGCCGATCCCCGCCGAGAAGTACGCGAACAACCGCACCATCGTCGTCAATTTCAGCCCGAGGGACATGTTCTGATGATGAGACAGCCACTCGACCGGCTCCGCCGGATCGCCGCGGCCCTGGCGGCGGCCCTTGTCGTCGCGATCCTCGCCGCGCTGCCGGCGGGCGCTCGGGCCGAACTGACCATCGACATCACCAAGGGCGTGGTCGAACCCATGCCCGTGGCCGTCACCGACTTCTTCGGCGCCACGCCGCAGGAACAGCAGATCGGCCAGCAGATCAGCAACGTGATCGCCGCCAACCTGGAGCGGTCCGGGCTGTTCCGGCCGATCGACAAGCGGTCCTTCATCCAGACGCCGGACCAGCTCCGCGCCGGTCCCCGCTTCGCCGACTGGCGCGTGGTTAACGCCCAGGCGCTGGTGATCGGCGGGGTCCAGGCCCAGCCGGACGGGCGGCTGCGGGTGGAGTTCCGGCTGTTCGACGTGCTGGCCGGACAGCAGATGACGGGCCTCGCCTACTTCGCCCAGCCGGATGGCTGGCGCCGCATCGCGCACATCATCTCCGACGCGATCTACAAGCGCATCACGGGCGAGGACGGGTACTTCGACACCCGAGTCGTCTACATCGCGGAGTCGGGTCCCGCCAACCAGCGGGTCAAGCGGCTGGCCATCATGGACCAGGATGGCGAGAATCACCGGTTCCTGACCGACGGGCGGGTCCTTGTGCTCACTCCGCGCTTCTCTCCGACGGCCCAAGAAATCACATACCTGAGTTACTTTAACAACAGGCCTCGCGTTTACCTCTTCAACATCGATACCGGTCGGCAGGAAGTTCTCGGCGACTTTCCGGGCATGACATTCGCCCCGCGATTCTCGCCGGACGGCAACCGCGTGATCATGTCCCTCGCCCAGGGCGGGAACACGGACATCTATACGCTCGACCTGCGGACGCGTCGCCAGACACAGTTGACGAACCATCCGGGCATCGACACGGCGCCCTCATACTCTCCCGACGGAAGTCGAATCGTCTTCGAATCCGATCGCGGCGGAACACAGCAGCTGTACACGATGAATGCAGATGGTTCAGACGTTAAGCGGATCACTTTCGGGCAAGGGCGATACGCCACGCCCGTCTGGTCGCCGCGCGGCGATCTCATCGCCTTTACCCGTCTTTTCGAGGGGCGTTTCTACATCGGGGTAATCCGCCCGGATGGCACCGGAGAGCGCCTGCTGACCGAAGCCTTCCATGTGGAGGGCCCGACCTGGGCCCCGAACGGGCGGGTGCTGATGTACTTCAAGGAGCGTCCGACGGGCGAAGGCAACCGTCAGAGGCAGGCGCGTCTCTTCTCGATCGACTTGACCGGGTTCAACGAACGGCAGGTCGTCACCCCGACCGATGGGTCCGATCCGGCTTGGTCGCCCTTGATTCCTTAAGGGTGCCACATTATTTTCGCACCGCAAGAACGACGCCAAGACTTATCAGTCTACAGATCGGACTCACCGGCAACTGACGTCTGTTAGCGTCGCTCGAGGGGCAAAGTTCCGATCATCAACAAACTAGAGTCTCGAAGTAGGGGGTCTCTCCAATGCGCTTTAAGTTCCTGAGCCTGTTTGCGGCGCTGACGCTGGTGGCTGCCTGCCAGTCCGCGCCCGAGACCACGTCCACGGCGTCGACGGGCGGTGGTTCGACCGCTCCCGCCACCCGCTCCGGCCCGGCGCCGGGCACGGCCGAGGACTTCGTCGTCAATGTCGGCGACCGCGTCTTCTTCGGCTTCGACCGTTTCGACCTGACCCCGGAGGCGACCGCCACCCTGGATCGTCAGGCCGCCTGGCTGAAGCAGTACCCGGCCGTCACCGTGACGATCGAGGGCCACGCCGACGAGCGCGGCACCCGCGAGTACAACCTCGCCCTGGGTGAGCGCCGCGCCACCGCCGTGCGCAACTACCTGGTCGCGCTGGGCATCGACGCCGGCCGCGTCCAGACCATCAGCTACGGCAAGGAGCGTCCGGCCGTCCTCGGTTCCAACGAGGCCGCCTGGGCGCAGAACCGCCGTGGCGTGACGGTGATCAACTGATCGCCCGTCGACACGACGTCTGACGAAACGCCGCCCGGCACAACCGGGCGGCGTTTTCGTTTCCGGCACCGGCACGACGGCACCACCCCGTCCCGTGCCCGGCCCCGCCCCATTTCCGCCCCGGACGTCGGCGACACTTCCCGTCCGAGGCTTCCGAAATGGATGGGGAGCCGTTAGCTTCTTCAGCGCCGCCCGTCATCCGCCGGCGCGCGCGATCGCCAGAACAAGACCGCCCCCCGGAACAAGACCGCCCCGATGCCCATGCCCCTCCCGACGCAGACCCGGACGCAGCGAAACCTTCCCAAGCCGCGCGCGCTGCGCCGCTGGATGCCGGCGTCCTGCGCCGCGCTGATGCTGGTCGGCGGGTTGGCGACCGCGCCTGCCCTGGCCCAGCGGAACGACACTCAGGAGCTGCTGAACCGCATGCAGCGGCTGGAGGCCGAGATCCAGACCCTGTCGCGCGAGGTCTATCGCGGCGGCGGGCGCCCTGCGGCCGGCGGGGGCGGCGGGGGGACGGGCGGCCTGCCCTCGAACGTCGCGGGCGATATCGAGGTCCGGCTGCAGCGCATGGAATCGGACATGCAGCAGCTCACCGGCCGCTATGAGGAGACGGCCTTCGCCGTCAGCCAGCTGCGCGACCGGCTGGAGAAACTGGCCGCCGACATCGATTTCCGCCTCACCCGCCTGGAGCAGGGCCAGGGCGGCGGCGGCGGGCCATCCGGCCCGGTCGCCGGCGGCGGTGGCGATCCCG
>JAJUIU010000141.1 GCA_029267445.1 Rhodospirillaceae bacterium | reverse complement strand
CTACGGCTTCACCCCGCCCGGCAAGCCCGGCGCGCCGCTGACGGTCAGGGTCCGGCTGCCGGGGGAATGGCACCCGAACGGGCGCAGCGTGGTCTGGCTGGAGCCGACGACGGGGGCCGTGCTGGGGACGGTGGACGCCAACGCCCTGTCGCGCGGGGAGCGCCTCTACAACGCCGCCTACCCGATCCACGCCGCCAAGGTGGGCGGGCTGGCCGTGGCGCTGCTGACGGCGCTGGCGGGATTGGCGCTGTGCTGGCTGTCGGTGGCCGGGATCGGGGCGTGGATCAAGGGGCGGCGGATGCGGGGTGCGGCACCGGCGACCGGGCCGCACCCCGCGCCCGTCACTTCGGCGCGGCCAGGGCTTCCTTCAGGCCGGGCACATAGTCCGCCCCCTCGAGCACCTTGAGGGAGGCGCCCTGGAAGTCGTCGCCCACGGGTTCGTAGGCGCCGCCCAGGCAATGGCTGAGGAAGCCTTCCGAGATGGCGTAGAAGCTGATCCGGTTCTGCGGCCGGGCGAAGCCATGCCCCTCGTCCGGGTAGAGGACGTAGGTGACCGGAATGCTGTTCTTCTTCATCGCCTCGACGATCTGGTCGCTTTCCGGCTGCTTCACGCGCGGATCGTTCGCACCCTGGGCGATCAGCAGCGGGCGCTTGATGTTCTGCACGTAGGTCAGCGGCGACCGCTCCTCCAGCAGCTTCCGGCCCTCCTCGGTGCGGGGGTCGCCGACCCGCTGGGCGAAGATCTCCAGGAAGCTGGCCCAGTAGGGCGGGATGCTGTTCAGCAGGGTGATCAGGTTGGACGGGCCGACGATGTCCACCCCGCAGGCGAAGACCTCCGGCGTGTTGGTCATGCCCCACAGCGTGGCGTAGCCGCCGTAGCTGCCGCCGTAGATGGCGACCTTGTCCTTCGGCGCCACGCCTTCCTTGACCGCCCAGTTCACGGCGTCGATCAGGTCGTCGTGCATCTTCCGGCCCCACTGCTTGTCGCCGGCGTTGACGAACGCCTTGCCGAAGCCGGTGGAGCCGCGGAAGTTGACGGACAGCACGGCATAGCCGCGGTCGGCCAGCCAGATGTGCTCCGGATTGTAGCCGAAGCTGTCGCGCGCCCAGGGGCCGCCATGGACGTTGAGGACCAGGGGCACCGGCTGTTCCGGCCGGCCGTCGCCGTCCTTGTCGGAGCCCGGCGGCAGGGACAGGTAGGAGACGAGGGTCAGGCCGTCCCGGCTCTTGATCTCGACCGGGTACATGGCGGCCAGGGTGCGGCCCTCGAGCTGCGGGCGGGCGACGAACAGCTTCTCCAGCTTCTTCGCCGTCCGGTCGTACAGGTGGAAGCTGACCGGCTGGCCCTGCTGGTCCACCCGCAGGGTCCACTTGGTATCGTCCAGCGTGCGGGACAGGACGTTCCAGGAGCCCTTGATCTCCTTGTTCAGGAAGGCGATGTCGGCCTTCACCGCGTCGCCGACGGGGGTCCATTCCTCCTTCAGGTAGTCGACGCTGTAGGCCTCCACCACACCCGTCTTCGGGTTGCGCAGGGTGCCGCCAACATCGGCCTTGCCGCTTTCACCGATCAGGCTGGTCTTGCCCGTCTCCATGTCCTTGGCGAACAGGCCGGCCTTGTCGCGCTCCCGGCTGTCGACGAGGTAGAGGGTCCGGCCGTCGCTGGCGAAGCCGGCGGTGCTGGTCGTCAGGCTGTCGCCGCCGGGGACGGTCATGAACGGCTCGGTCTTGCCGTCCTTGCCGATCCGGTCGACCTGGAAGCCGCCGTCCGGCGTCGGCCGGGTGGCGAGGCGCAGGTTGAGCTGGCGGTCGGCCTCGAACCCGGCATAGCCGGTGCCCTCGCGCACCAGGGTCAGCTCGCCCGTCTTCAGGTTCAGCCGGTGGACGTCATGCCATTGCGGGTCGCGGTTGTTCAGCCCGACCAGGATGGCGTCCGGCACCTCCGGGCTGACGGCGATCACCTGCGCCTGGGTCTTCTCGAACGGGGTCAGGGGGACGGTCTTGCGCTCGTCCAGGTCGACGCCGAAGAGCTGGAAATCCTCGCTGCCGCCCTGGTCCTGGAGATAGAGGATGCGGCTGCTGTCCGGCGCCCAGAAGAACTGGAAGATCGGGCGCACCGTCTCGGACGTGATGGGCTTCGCCTCGTCCATGGCGCCCACGGGGGCGACCCAGACGTTCAGCACCCCGTCGCGCGGGGCGAGAAAGGCGATGGCCGTGCCGTCCGGGCTGATGACCGGGTTGGCGCGGGTGGGATTGCCGAAGATGTCGGAGCGCGGGATCAGGCTGGTCGAGGCCTTGCCCGGATCGGCGGCGAGCGCGGTTGCGGCGGGCAGGGTGGGTGCGACGGCGAGTGCCGCCGCCACACAGGCGGTTCTGACGAGATTCACGGAAGACCTCCCGGTTGCGTGCATGGGCCGATTGAAGGCATGGGCTGCATGCGGGCGGCCCCGGTGGGCGGTCCAGGGCTCGTTCGACGGGCCGGAGCATAGCAGCGGCGGGCGGCCCCGTCTTGCCGAACCGGCCCTTACTCCCACCGGATCGGCGGAACCTCCGCGATGGGCACGGGGCCGAGGGTGAGGCGCCGGTCCTGCAGCGTGATCGGGGCGGTGAGCGCCAGCGCGCCGTCGGGCGTCGGCTTCGCCAGAAGGCCGAGCACGGTCTTGCCCATCATGGCCTGGGCGCGGTCGAGGCGGCCCGTGGCGGCCAGACGGTCGAACAGCGCCTCGAAGCCGATCACGGTGGCGGTGCCGGCCCCGACTGGCTGGAGTGCGCCGTCCAGCGCCAGGGTGGCATCGCCCGACAGGCGCATGTCGCCCCAATCCATGGCGTCGACCACCAACTCCACCGTGCCGCCATCATCGCTCCAGGCGGCCACGGCGGGGCGTGTCAGGTCGGCGGGCGGGGCGCCCTTGACGGTCAGGCGCAGGTTGGCGCGCTGCACCGCCGGTCCCATCAGCGGCCGGCCGGGCAGGGCAAGGTCCCGCACGGACAGGCCGGCGAACAGGCCGGGGTCCGTGTGGGTGGCGGGGGGTGCATCCGGCCAGTCGAGGGCGATGTCCAGGGCGTTGGCCGTCAACAGGGCATCGGTGCCCATGACACCGACGGCGGGGTTGGCGAAGGTCATCGCCAGGGCCGCGATCGCACCCTCGGACGTCATCTCCGCCCGCCCGGCCCCGGCGGAAGCGGCGAAGGCCAGTGCTGGCCGCGCGCCGTCGGCGGGCAGGGCGACGGCCGGCTCCCCCTCCAGGGCGAAGCTGACATCCAGCGGGTCCCACGGCTCCGCCGCGGCGGACAGGCGGGTGGTGGAGAGCGACAGCCCGTCGGCCCGCCGCACCAGCACGGCGCGCGCCTCCAGCCGCAGCTCCAGCGGGAAGCCGGCGACCGTCAGATCGGCGAAATCGACGGTGGAACCGCGCGCCCGCTCCGCCGCCGCCCAGGCCTCGACCCAGCCCTTCAGGCGGCTGGCGGCCGTCGACCAGTACGCCGTCCAGGCGAGCAGCAGCAACAGGACGAAGGCGACGGCCACGGACAGGGGGCGCAGGCGCATGCGGCATCCGGCGTTACGGTGCCGTGACCTTGCCACGCCGACGGAGGCAGGGGCAAGGCGGGCCGGGCCGGTGCCGTACCCCTCACCCCCCTCGCTCGCGCTCGGGACCCTCTCCCACAAGGGGAGAGGGGGAACTTGGCGCCGTTATTTTTTTTGCGTCGTCCCGCCCAGAGACATCGGCTCGGGCGTGGCCAAGTGAACCCTCTCCCCTTGCGGGAGAGGGTGGTGAGCGCCAGCGAACCGGGTGAGGGGTATGGCGGTGACGGGGATGCGCGGGTGGGGAAGGCGTGCTAGGTCCTGGGGCCATGGACAGCGAGACGCCCCAGCCGCCGCCGTATGCCGCCCTCGGCCACCCGCCGGGAGCGCCGCTGTGGGTGTTCGGCTACGGCTCGCTGATGTGGCGGCCGGGGTTCCCGGTGGCGGAGCGGCATCCGGCCCTGCTGCACGGCTGGCACCGGTCCTTTTGCCTGTATTCCTGGAGGCACCGGGGCACGCCGGAGCGGCCGGGCGCCGTGCTGGGCCTGGACCGGGGCGGGGCCTGCAAGGGCATCGCCTACCGGGTGCCGGATGCCGCCACGGAGGAGACGCTGGCCTATCTCTGGGACCGGGAGATGGTGAACTACGTCTATGTGCCGAAGCGGCTGACGGCGCGGCTGGCCGACGGGCGGCGACAGACGGCGCTGGCCTTCGTCGTCGACCAGCGCAGCCCGCAATATTGCGGCCGGCTGCCGCCCGACGCGCTGGCGGCCCTGATCCGGCAGGGCACGGGGCAGAGCGGGCGGGCCGTCGATTACTTCATGGACCTGCTGGACCACCTGCGCGCACTGGGCATCCGCGACCACGGGCTGGAGGCGCTGCGGGCGCTGGTGGCCGCACCGTTCCCCTCCTAGGCCGTCTCCGCCGCCAGCAGTTCGCGCAGCCGGTCCCGCACGCGCAGATCGCGCGGGTCGTCGCCCGGGTTGCGGGCACCCTGGCGGCCGAAGGTCTTCGGTCGCGGCCGGGTCAGCTCCAGCGCCCGTTCGCGCAGCTCCGGATCGTTGGCGATGAAGCCGACCAGCGCGGCCTCGATCCGCTTCTCCCCGTCATAGCCGTTCCTGAGGCCGATCTCCGCCTGGATCTGGCCCTCCGCCAGCCGGTGCGCCGCCAGCAGCGCGGTGGCCTGCCCGCGCGTCAAATCGGGGATATAGCCAAGGCCGAGACGCTCCACGGCCTCCCGGTCGGCGGGGTCGGCCGGTTCCGGGCCGTCCGCCACGTCGGCCAGCGCGATGCGCAGCTCGTCCAGGGTAACGAGGCCGGCCCCGGGCTTCGGCGGGGGCGGAAGCGGCGCCGGGGGTGGCGCCACGACCGGCCGCCGGGACGTGGACGGTGCGGGCGACCGGGAGGCGGACCGGGCCCGCACCGCGAGCCACAGGCTGAGGCCGGCACCCGCCAGCAGAAGAATGGCGACCCAGATCATGCGTGTCCGTCCGGAGTTCCGCCGCCGGAGGTGGCGGGCATGAACGATATCGTTCGCGACGTCCCCGATCTCAAGAACGCGCGTCGCGACATCCGCGTCCGTTCAGCCGCATTTGGAATAGCCGCAGTTGGTGCAGAGGTCGCACCCCTCCTG
>JAJUIU010000021.1 GCA_029267445.1 Rhodospirillaceae bacterium | reverse complement strand
GAGCCGCCCCGCCGCCCGTCGGCGCCAGGGGGGACGGGCTGTTCCAGCAGGTGTTCGGCCAGCGCGCCCGCCCCGTCCGCACCCGCCAGCTCGACCTGCCGGTGCGGCTGGAGGGGCGGGAGATCGGGCTGGTGCCGGCCCGGCTCGGCGGCGACCCGCGCGACACCGCGGTGGACGCCGGCGCCCTGGCCGCGCTGCTCGCCGACCGGGTGCAGGAGGAGCCGCTGGCCGATCTCGCGGCGCGCGCCGGGGCGGATGGCTTCCTCCGCCTCGCCGACCTGCCGGCGGACGGCGTCTCCGTCGTCTACGAACCGGCGGACCTGTCGGTCGGCATCACCATCCCGCCGGCCCTGCGCCGGGTCGTCAGCCTGGACGTGACCGGGCGCATGGACGCGGCGCGCGGCAAGCTGATCCTGCCCCCGGCTCGGCTCAGCGCCTATGTCAACATGCGCGCGGCGGTGGAGTATCTGGCCTCCCCCGACCCCGCCCGGCCGGACGGGCGCGGCCCGGTCAGCATCGCCTTCGAGCCTGTGGCCAACTGGCGGGGCTGGGTGGTGGAGGGCGAGGCCTTCTACCGGGAGGACGGGCTGTCCCGCTGGGCGCGCGGTCCGGTGCGGCTGGTGCGCGACCTCCCGGAGTTGGCACTGAGGCTCCAGGCGGGCGACGTGCTCTACCCGGTGCTGGGCAGTCAGGTCGGCCGGCCGCTGGGCGGCGTCAGCGTGGCCCGCAACTTCACACTCCAGCCCTACCGCTCGGTGCAGCCCGCCGGGCAGCGCGACTTCGTGCTGGCCGCCCCCTCCATCGTGGAGGTCTTCGTCAACGGCCGCCCGACCCGCAGCTTCCGGCTGGAGCCCGGCCCCTACAACCTCAGCAACTTCCCCGGCACGACCGGGACCAACGACATCCAGATCCGCATCACCGACGCCTTCGGCCGGACGGAGACGATCGAGTTCCCCTTCTTCTTCGACAGCCAGCTCCTGGCGGCCGGGCTGCAGGAGTTCGCCTACACGGCGGGATATCCCTACAGCACCGGGACCGACGGGGTGTCATACGTGCGCGACCGGCTCAGCTTCTCGGCCTTCCACCGCGCCGGGATCACCGACGCGCTGACGCTTGGCGGCAGCCTCCAGGCCGACAAGGACCAGCAGGTCGCCGGGGCGGAGGTGCTGTTCGCCACCCCCTTCGGCACCTTCGGGGTGGAGCCGCTGGTCAGCTTCGGCGACGCCACCGGCTATGCCGTGAACCTGCGCTACCGCGACTTCCGCAGGGGGGAGACGTTCTGGACGCAGCGGACGGTGACGGGCCAGATCAGCTGGCGCGACGGGGCCTTCGCCAGCTTCGGCACCCTGGATCCGCGCAACCATACGGCCGTGGACGCGGCGCTGCGCGTCAGCCAGCCCCTGATGCGCGACCTCACCGCCACGCTGGGTGCCCGCTGGCGGGAGACGCGGTCGGCGGACCGGGTGGACGGCTACGCCCTGGACCTCACGCTGCGCCGCCGCCTGGGGCGCACCGGCAGCATGGACCTGACGCTGTCCCACGACCGCGACGATTTCGGCATGGAGGAGACCGGCGCCTATTTCAGCCTGCGCTACAGCTTCGGCGACGGGCTGTACGGCGCCGGGCTCAGCTGGGACACCATCGCGCGGGAGCGGCGGCTGGACCTGCGCTACCAGTCGGCGCGGCCGACCGACCAGTGGTCGCTGGCGCTGGACGCCGTGCACGCCGCTGGGCCGGACCGCATCCAGGGCAGTGCGGGCTACATCCACCAGCGCTTCCTGGCCAACGTCCGGCACGACGTGGCGCAGCGGGCCATCCGCGACGGGGTAGGGACGGAGCACAGGACCCAGGCCTCCTTCGCGACGGCGCTGGCCTTCGCCGACGGGCATGTCGCGGTCACGCGCCCGATCTCCAACAGCTTCGCCATCATCGTCCCCCATCCGCGCATCGCCGACAGGCGGATCGGCGTCGATCCGATCGCCGGCGCCTATGTCGCCGCCAGCGACGGCCTGGGTCCCGCCGTGCTGCCGAACCTGGCGCCGTACCTGGTCCGGCCGATCCAGATCGACGTGCTGGACGTGCCGCCGACCTACGATATCGGGGAGGACCGGCCGGCCATGCTGCCGGGGTACCGGTCGGGCACGGTGGTGCCCATCGGCACCGACGCGACCGTGTCGCTGGACGGCGTCATGCAGGGGCCGGACGGCGCGCCGCTGACGCTCCAGTCGGGCGTGCTGGAGCCGGTGGGTGCGGCGGACGGCCGGCAGGCCATCCAGTTCTTCACCAACCGGCGCGGCCGCTTCCGGGTGGAGTCCGTGCGGCCGGGCGACTGGACGCTGCGGATCTACGGCATCGACGGGCCGACGATCCCCATCAGCGTCCCGCGCGAGGCGGAGGGGGTGCTTCAGGTCGGCGCCCTTCGCCTGGGGGGCTGACGGGGCCACCGCGACACCCGTCCCATACCGGACTCTGGCCCTGGCGCCTCACTGGGGGTAGGGTGTTCGGGAGATCACAGGGTGAATGTGACGAGCGGGGCGGTCGGCATCGTGGATGGGCGTCAGATCATCGAGCAGGCTCGTCCTGTCGGCGCGGTCGTGCCCTTCGCCTCGACGAAGCTGAAATTCACCCGCATCCGGCGCGGCTATGACGACCAGCTGGAGGCGCTGCTGCCCAGTCTGGTCGGCGGGCGGGAGACCTATGTGGTCCAGGCGGCGGACCTGCCGCGCCTGTTCCCCCTGCCGCTCTACGACCGCATGATGCTGGAGGAGATCATCGCCGCCGACGCGCTGACCCCGTCCAGCCTGCGGCTGGCGGCGCTCAGGCTCGACATCGACGGGGCGCGCGGCAGCGAGGCGCGGCGGCGGGCCCAGGACATCATGTTCACCGACCACCAGCACGAGGTGCTGACATACTTCGCGGCGATGGAACAGCTGCGCGGGCTGGTGACGCCGACAATGCCGACCTGGGGCGTGGACGCCTATGACCTGAAGGCGCCGGAGACCCATGTCCGCATCAACGCCATCGTCGAGGCCGGGGCCAAGCGGTTCGGCCTGAAGAAGGCGGAGATCGTCGCCAAGCTGGAGAATCTGGCCCGCATCGTCTGCCCCGCCATCGGCCTCGCCCGCAGCCAGGGGCATCTGCTCGCCTCGCTGTACGAGGTCCGGCATTTCGTCAGCGAGATGGGCAAGCTCCGCATGGGCGGGTCGATCGAGATGCAGGAGCTGCTCTCATACGTCCGCCTCGCCGGGCGGGAGACGGACAAGCTGGCCACACCCTTGTTCCAGCGGGTCGACGAGCTGTTCCGCGACCTCGACCCCTTCATCCGCCGCACCGAGCAGGTGGAAGCGGTCCTGCGCGAATGGATCGAGGCGATCGGCTGGGGCCTGGACGGCTGGCGGGCCCTGACGGAGCATTGGCTGTCCGGGGTGGAGCACGCGCAGCTCAACCAGGCCACGCTGGAGCAGATCGCGCCCAACGTGCCCTTCCTGCCGCTGCACCTGTTCGCCCGGTCGGGGCGCGACAAGACCGGGGCCCTGGAGCGGCAGCGCGAACAGCTTGTCAGCATGACCCAGCGGGTGGCGGCCGGGGAGGTGGACAGCGTCAGCCTCGACCTGCTGCGCAGCCGGCGCCGCGCCATGGCGGGTGCGGATGTCTGATCCGATCCGCTACTTCGAGGATCTGGGCCCCGCCGCCCGCGCCCGCCTGATCCGCCGGCTGGAGCGGCCGGGTCCCGACGGGCTGGTGGGGCAGGAGAACCTGCTGATCCGCCAGCACCTCCGCCCCGGTTTCCGCCGGCTGCGGCCCGAGCGGCTGCGCCAGCCGGCCCGCGTGCTGCTCACACCGCTGGAGCCGTTCCTGGTGGACGTGGCGCCGCCCGACCGGCTGCCGCTGGTCCGGCGCGTCCTGCTGGCGCCGCTGGTGCGCGCGCTGGCGTCGGCGGGCATCGGCGGGGCGGACCCGGTGGACTGGTCGCAGCCCCTGCCCGCCTCCGACGACGCGGCGGATTTCCGCGCCGCCGTGGCGACACATCTGGCCGCCGAGGGCGACACCATGGCGGCGGCCGTCGCCCCGCAGGCGGGCATGCCCGTGCCGGCGGTCCGCTCCGCGCTGACCATCGTCGCGCGCTGCCTCAGGCGGGCGGAGCTGGTGGCGGACTGGCAGCGGGAGCTCCCGCCCTTCCCCATCATGTGGATCGACGAGCCGCTGGTGGAGCTGACGCTGGCCCGTTACGGCGAGGCGGAGAAGGCGGAGGCCGGGCTCGGCCGGCTGTTCCTGATCCTGCTGATGCGCCGGACCCAGGACCCGGCCCTGGTCAAGACCGCGCTGGCGGGAAACCGGTCAGTGCCCGCCGGGATGATGGAGACGGTCAGGACCGACCTCGCCGACCTCGTGAAGCATGGTGCGGCCGACGAGCTGGCCAGCCTGGAGAGCGCCTTGACGGCGAACGCGTCCGGCGGGGTCGACTATTTCCGCATCGCCCGTGTGCTGCGCGCGGCGGAGACGACGGGCGACGCCGAGGCCCTGGGCCGGCGGCTGACGGAGCTGATCGGCCGCATGGCGAACGGCACGCTGCGGACCGATGTGGAGGTGCTGCTGGCGTCCGACGACCTCACGCCCCATGCGGAGGAGGTGGAACGCTCGCTGCGGGAGCTGGGGGCGCTGGCCCGCCAGGGCCTGCTGACCGGTGTCGCGGCCGACCTCTCCGGCCTCGCCGACATGATCACCCGCCAGCTCGCGGGCGGCGGGGAGAAGCCCACACGGCGGCGGCTGATCTACGGGCTGCACCTGCTGGAGCTGGTGGCCGGCCCGGACCAGGCGGACGCCGTCCGGCGCGAGCTTTGGTCCCGCCTCGCCTGACCGGGAGGGGCGGGAGATGCCGGGGCGCGCCCTTTTCCTCGACCGCGACGGGGTGGTGAACGTCGATCGCGGCTATGTCCACCGGATCGCCGATTTCCAGTTCGTGCCCGGCATCTTCGACCTCGCGCGGACGGCCCGCGACCTGGGCTTCAGCCTTGTCGTCGTCACCAACCAGTCGGGCATCGCACGCGGCCATTACGGGCCGGAGGCGTTCGCCGAACTGACCGCCTGGATGTGGGACCGGTTCGCGCAAGAGGGCGCGCCGCTGACGGCGGTCATGCACTGCCCCCACCTTGCCGGCGGTCGGCCGCCCTTCGACCGGGACAGCTTCTGGCGCAAGCCCAATCCGGGCATGATCCTGGAAGCCGCGATCCGGTACCACCTGGACCTCCGACGCTCCATCCTGCTCGGCGACCAGCCGACCGACATGGCCGCCGCCGGCGCCGCCGGTGTGGGCCTGCGGATCGGCTTCGGCCCCCAGGCCGGACCGGACGTCGACCTTCGGACCGACGATCTCGGGGCGTTGGCCCGCGAATTGCCAGGGCTGGCGGGACCGTTCCCATCCGAGGTATCCTCCACCGGATGACCCCGTCCGCCGCCGCGCGCCGACTGTCGCTGGTCCTGCCCCTCGTCCTGCCGCTACTGGCGGCTGAGGCGGCGGCGCAGTCGCGCTGTTCCGTCCAGATCCGCGACCTGAACCGGATCGAGCGGGCGGACGACTACGACCCGTTCGGCGGGGCCGACCTGCCGCAGTATCACCGGTTCGAGGTGCGGCACCTGAACGGCCCCGGCTGCGCGGTCGCGGTCACCATCGGGCCCGGCGACCATGGCGACCGGCGCATGGAGCGGAGCGGCGCCTATCTCGACTACGAGCTGTTCAAGGACGCCAGCCTGTCCACGCCGGTGTCCGGGCCCGACGGGTCGCCCAGCGGCTGGCTGACCGCCTTCGTGGCCGAGGATGAAAGCGTCGATTTCGAGTTCTTCAGCGTCGTCCCGTCCGGCCAGCTGGTCGGTGGCGGACGCTACGACGACCGGGTGGAGGTGGAGGTCTGGCTGCTGGAGGGCGGACTGCCGGGACGCCGCCTCGCCCGGCGCGAACCCCAGGTGCGGGCCGATGTGGTGGAGACGGTGCAGACCAGCGTGACCATTGACGGGGCGGAGCGCCCGCTGGCCGGCGGCACCGTCGGCACGCTGGATTTCGGCACGCTGGAAAGCGGCACCAGCCGCGCCTTCCTGCTCTCCGTCCAGGGGAACACGGACTATCAGGTGACGCTGGAATCTGAGAACCGGGGCAGCCTGACCGGCCCGTCCGGCTCCATCCCCTATACCCTGTCGCTGGACGGGCGCGGCGTGGGGCTGGGGTCCGGGACGACCCTGTCCTATACGAATGCGCGTGCGCGCACCCATTCGGTCGTGGTATCCATCGGCGATATCGGGCGTGCGATCGCGGGAACCTATCAGGACAATCTGCAGCTCACCGTCACCGCCCGCTGACATAGCCCCCTTCCCACGGGCAAGCGTCTCCAAAACGGGGTCGTCCGATGCGCAGAACGTGTTGCCCGGGGATGGCGGCGGCCATCGCCGTCGGGCTTTTCTGTATTCCAGCCAGCGCCGCGAGCAGCGGCCAGATCCAGTTGCGCGGGGTCGTCCCCGCCGTCTGCACCGTCGCCGTCAGCGAGACGGGCGCCAACCTGGACCTTGTCCAAGGGCAGGCCCAGGTCCCCGTGGCGGCGGTGGAGGAGCGCTGCAACAGCGCCAACGGCTACACGGTGGCCATCAGCTCGCGCAACGGAGGCCAGCTTCGGACCGAATCCGGGGGTGCGGGCGTGGGCTACACCCTGCATTACGGGGACGCCTCCGGCACCGCGGAATTAATGACTGACCGGTCCGTCAGTAATTCGGCGCGACGGGGAACCCTGGCCGTCACGGTGCCGGGCGACCGCACCCTGCCCGCCGGAGAATACACCGACATCGTCACGGTGAGCATCAGCGCGAAGTGACGCCCGGCCCCGCGCGCACGGCGGGACATCGGGGGGTGGTACCACCAACGGTCTTGCAAACGGCAAGACCGCGACTCATACTCCCGGCCATGCCAAATGCACCGGCCCACATTCTGGTCATCGAGTCCGCCGCGTCGCTGGCGCAGGCCTATGTGACCGCCCTGCGCAAGGACGGGTACGAGGTGACGGTGGTTGACACCCCCGACGCCGCCCGCCGCGGCCTGGCCGGCCGGCCGGCCGACATCGTGCTCCTGAACCTGCAGCAGCCGCGCGGCGACGGGATGGACGCGCTGCGCGCCCTGGCGGCCGATCCGGGTGCGGGACGGACCCTGGCGCTGACGGCCCAGGGCTCGGTCCAGGTCGCGGTGGAGGCGATGCGGGCGGGGGCGGCCGACGTGCTGCTGCTTCCCATCGGTTCCGACAAGCTGCGCGCGGCGGTCGCCGCCGTGCTGGCCACGCCCGCCGCCCCCCGCGTGGCGGCACCCCAGGCGGCCGCCGCCCCGTCGCCGGACGCGGGCACCACCTATTTCGGCTTCATCGGCGCCTCGCCCCAGATGCGGAACGTCTACCGCATGATCGAGAGCGCCGCCCCGTCCAAGGCGACCGTGTTCATCACGGGTGAAAGCGGCACCGGCAAGGAGGTCTGCGCCGAGGCGATTCACAAGCGCAGCCCGCGCGCGGGCGGCCCCTTCGTGCCGATCAACTGCGCCGCCATCCCGAAGGATCTCATGGAGAGCGAGATCTTCGGCCATGTGAAGGGCGCCTTCACCGGCGCCACCACGGACCACGCGGGTGCCGCCCTCCAGGCCAACGGCGGAACGCTGTTCCTGGACGAGATCTGCGAGATGGACCTCGCCCTCCAGGCCAAGCTGCTGCGCTTCCTGCAGACGGGCCTGGTCAAGAAGGTGGGCAGCGAGCGGACGGAGGCGGTGGATGTCCGCATCCTGTGCGCCACCAACCGGGACCCCTACGCCGAGGTGCAGGCCGGCCGCTTCCGCGAGGACCTGTTCTACAGGCTCCAGGTTATCTCCATCGAGCTGCCGCCGCTGCGCGAGCGGGGCGACGACATCCTGCTGATCGCGAACGCCTTCCTGGACCAGTTCAGCCGGGAGGAGCGCAAGCGCTTCAAGGGCTTCAGCGCCGACTGCCAGCGGATCATGCGGGATTACGGCTGGCCGGGGAACGTGCGCCAGCTCGTCAACGTGGTGCGCAATGTGGTGGTGCTGAACGAGGGGGAGGAGATCCTGCCCTTCATGCTGCCCCCGCCGCTGAACAAGCCCACCCTGATCGTGCCGCCCATGCTGCAGGACCCGCGCTGGGCCGCCATGGCGGGGCCCCTGCCCTTCGGCTTCCCCGCCATGCCGGGTGCCGCCCCGGCGGCACCGCCGCCGACCATGGCACCCCAGGTCCCGCAGCCAGCCGCCGCCGCGCCGGTCGCGGCGTTCCAGGCGCCACCGGCAGCGGCGGAGGATGACGGGGTCATCAAGCCGCTGTGGATGCTGGAGGAGGAGGCGATCGACCGCGCCATCCGCCTGTGCGGCGGCAACATCACCAGGGCCGCCGCCCTGCTCGAGATCAACCCCTGCACCATTTACCGCCGCCGCCAGCGCAAGCGGGCGGTCGGCTGACGGGCGCCACGGAAGGACCGCCGATGATCACCGAAATCCGGCACATCATCTTCTCCAACGACGAGCTGAAGCTCGCCTTGCAGTCCGTGCCGCTGGAGGGGTTCGACGCCCGCCGCCGGATCACCCGGATCGACGTGCTGGAGGGGCCGCCGCCGACGGTGATGGTCCATGGCGACGCCGGCTCCGGCGAGACCAGCCAGCAGATCGAGAGCTACCAGCTCGCCCGGTTGATCGTCGGCTACTGCCGTGACAAGAAGATTCCGCTGCCGAAGGACGCGCTGAAGACCTTGCATGCCCAGGGCGATCAGCTTTGCTTCAGCATCATGAGCAGCCTGAGCTGACAAGCATGAGAGGGCGCCGCCGACCGGCCGGCGCGGAGGGCCGAACCCGATGCAGCCCAAATACAAGGTCCTCCATGTCGGCTGCGGCCGGCAGTCCTGGGCCAACCTGCCCCCGGCGATCCAGCGGGACCGCTGGGAACAGATCCGGGTCGACGCCGATCCGGCCGTCCAGCCCGACGTGGTCGCCATCCTGCCCGACCTGTCGATGGTCGAGAGCGGTTCGATCGACTGCGTCTTCTCCAAGCACAACATCGAGCACCTGTTCCGCCACGAGGCGACCCAGTGCCTGGCGGAGTTCCACCGCGTGCTGCGGCCGACCGGGTTCCTGATCCTGCAGACCCCGGACCTGCACGCCATGGCGGAGCTGCTGCTGGCGAAGGACCCGGAGGAGACGCTTTATGTCGCCAGCGTCTACGGGGACCCCATACCGATCACCCCGCTCGACATGCTGTTCGGGTCCGAGCACTACATTTCCAGGGGCAACCACTGGATGGCGCACAAGACGGCGTTCACCCAGCAGACGCTGGAGCGCGCCCTTACCAAGGCGGGGTTCGAGGGCGTGCGGGTGTTCAGCCGCAAGGACAAGTTCGAGCTGGTGGCGAACTGCCGCAAGGTCGTGCGGGACAACCTGATGGGTCGGCTTTAGGCGTCAGGCGGGCGGCGGCCCGGGCATGTAGAGCCGGGGAAACGCCGACCGCAGGTCCGCCTCATGCGGCACCGGGCGGCCGCCGCGCCAGCGGTCGAAATAGATGTCGCGGTTTCGGATCGCGAAATCGCCGAAGCGGGCCTTCAGTTCCTCGAGCTTCGCCGTGTTCACCCGCTCGGCATGGCCGAGATAGCCGTGGGCGACCTGGATGTCGATGAACCGCTGGGACCAGCCATAAGCCGCGAAGCGGGCGGCCAGATCCGCGTCCTCCCAATAGGCCGGGGCGTAAACCTCGTCAAACAGGCCGAGCCGGCGGATCGCCGCCACCCGCATGATGGCGACGGCACCCGTGACGAACAGGAAGTCCCCGATCCTACGCTGCGCCGCGTTCGCCGGCACGATCTGGAAGGCTTCGACCGGCCAGTCTGGCTTGGGTTCCAAGCGGCTGCAGAACGGGCCGCCGAGGCCGCATTCGGGATCGGCCTCCATCGCCTCGACCAGGGTGTTGAGCCACCCGGGCTCCCCGAACACCAGGTCGTTGTTCACGGTGACGAAGTAGTCGAAGGGACCCTGGCGCCAAAGGCCGTCGAAGACGCGGTTGTGCCCGCCACCGTAACCGATGTTCGCCGGCAGGAATTCCGCCGAGGCGAAAGGCCGGCCCTTGAGGAAGGCGCGGATCATGTCACGGGTTTCCGGACCCGACCCCTGGTCCAGGATACGGATGTGAAAGTTCCTGCCGGGCGTGACGCCCGCGAGGTTGTCCAGGAGGTTCCGCGTGTAGCGCGGGGAATCCCAGACAAGGACGCTGATCATCGTCAAGGGCATGGGACGTGGTCAGCCCCGCATGCCAGCCGGGAAGTCTGCCGCGCGGGCGCTCACGGCTCGGCGATCTCGGGCTTGCCGCGCTGGGCCAGCAGCATGTTCACCGCCTCGACCATCAGGGACTGGAGGCTGGTATCCTCGTCCAGCGCCATCTGGCGGAGGATCTTCCGCGCCTCCGGCGAGATATGGACGGTCACGGGCGCCGTCCCGTTGCGGCTCGGCGGCGGCACGTAGCGCCGCTCCAGCGGCGGCGGGGGTGCCGCCGGTTCCGGCCGCTTCGGCTCCACGGTCTTCGTCGCGGCCGCGGCCTTCAGGGCCGCCCCCAGTCCAGGTCTCTTCGCCATCCTCCCTCACCCCCTCCTCGCACGATCCCACGCTAACAGAGCGGTCCGCGCTCTGCCAGCATGGCAGCATTTGTCACGCCGTCACCGTCTAGGCCGCGACAAGCCGCTTGGTCACCCATTTCTGCAACGCCCTCACCTCCGTCGCGGCGCTGCCGACGGCCTCGTACTCCGTCACACCCTGGCTGGCGATCGCGGCGTAGCCAAAGGCCGCCCGGTGCCCGATGGTCACGGGCGCCGTCTCCAGCCCCATTTCCTCCAGCGCCGTCTTCGCCTCCAGCACCTTGGGACCGCGCGCGGGCACGGCGTTCAGCACGGCCACGGGCTTCTTCTTCGCCACGGCGATCATCTCCAGCGTGTTCGCCATGGCGCGCAGGTCGAAAATCTCCGGACGCAACGGCATCAGGATCACGTCCGCCGCCTTGGCCGCCGCCAGGGCTGCCGCCTCCGAATGGGGGGCGGTGTCGATGATGACGATGTCCGCACCGTTCTCCTTGGCCGCCTGCATCACGGCGGGAAGCCGCCCGTGCTGGCAGGACAGGACCGACAGTTCGTCGGCGTCGCCGCGCTGGTCGCTCCAGGCCGTCGCGGTCGCCTGCGGATCGAGGTCCAGCACGACCACGGTCTTCTTCGCCTCCCGGAAGGCGACGGCCAGGTTCAAGGCCAGCGTCGTCTTGCCGGTGCCGCCCTTGGTGCTGATGATCGACAGGACCTTGGTCATCCCCGCCCCCGTTTGAACCCCGGCCGCTGGCGACTTGCGCCAGCGTGCTGGCATGCATGCCTGCCGCCAGTCCTGCATCCGTTTTATGCCGCGGCGGGCCGTCTTGGCAAGGCTGGAAGGGGGATCATTCCGCGCCCGCGCTTCCGCGCGGCGGGATGGCCGTGCTATCCCTTGCCGTCAGGCGCGGCGGGACGTCCGCCGGAAGGCTGTGTGGGGTGGGAATGTTCGACCTCCGGGGGCGCCGGGTGTGGGTCGCCGGCCACAAGGGGATGGTCGGAGCGGCGCTGGTCCGCCGACTCGGGACGGAAGCGTGCGAGATCCTGACGGTGGACCGCGCAACGGTGGACCTCCGGCGCCAGGCCGAGGTCGAGGACTGGATGGCGGCCGCGCGGCCCGACGTGGTCTTCATGGCCGCGGCGACCGTGGGCGGCATCCTCGCCAACGACCGGCACCCGGCCAGCTTCCTTTACGACAATCTCGCCATCGAGATGAACATCACCGAGGCCGCCCGGCGCGTCGGCGTGGCCAAGTACGTCTTCCTGGGCTCCTCCTGCATCTATCCCAAGATGGCGCCGCAGCCGCTGACGGAGGACTCGCTGCTGACGGGTCCGCTGGAACCGACGAACCAGTGGTACGCGGTCGCGAAGATCGCCGGCATCAAGCTTTGCCAGGCCTACCGGCGCCAGCACGGCTGCGACTTCATCTCCGCCATGCCGACCAACCTCTACGGCCCCGGCGACAATTACGACCTGGAGACGAGCCACGTCGTTCCCGCCCTGATCGCCAAGATCCACGCCGCCAAGGAACGGGGGACCGACACAGTCACCCTCTGGGGCAGCGGACAGCCGCGGCGGGAGTTCCTGCATGTCGACGATCTGGCGGACGCGCTGGTCTTCCTCGCCCGCACCTACTCCGGTGAGGAGCATGTCAACGTCGGCACCGGCACCGACGTGCGGATCGTCGAGCTGGCGGAGACGATCGCCAGGGTGGTCGGCTGGACCGGCCGCTTCGTCTTCGACACCAGCAAGCCCGACGGCACGCCGCGCAAGCTGATGGACGTGTCGCGGCTGACGGCGCTCGGCTGGACCGCCCGCATCGGGCTGGAGGAGGGCCTGGCCGACGCCTACCGCGACTATCTGGACCATCTGCGCCGGGGTGGCGTGCGGCAGGTCAGATACACGGACGGGGCGCAGGCGGGACCATGACACCGCTCCAGAAGCTGCGACTGGCGGCGGGGCTGCCGGATTCGGACGCTGGCGCCCCAGCGGAGGGGCACGCGGCCGAGACGGCGGCCCTGGTGCGCGCCAGCGTCGCGGCGGCGGAGGCCAGGGCTGCCGCGATCGTCGACAGGGCCTTGGGCCTGATCGTCGGCACCCTGTCCGACACGCCCGTGCAGCCGGCCTGGCTGAGCCGGTTCCTGCGCCATGCCGGAGACTGCGCCACGCCAGAGGCGGCGGGGTTCTGGGCCCGGCTGCTCGCGGTCGAGCTGGCCTATCCGGGAACCATCTCCAGCGTCGCGCTGGACGCGGCGGCGGGCCTGGCGGATGCCGACGTCGCCCTGCTCAAGCGGCTGGCGCCGCTCGCCTGCAACGATTTCATCCCGCTGGTGGACGAGGCGCTGCTGGAGGGCAAGGGCCTGACCCAGGACGCCGTCGGTGTGCTTGAGGACATGGGCCTGATGCGGCCCGAACTCGGACACTGGAAGAACTTCGACAGCCAGCAGGAGGATCGCTTCTCGACGGTGATCCTGTTCCGCGACAAGGGCCTTCGCGTGGAACACCCGCTGAAGGAGAAGAAGCTGTCGCTCCGGGTGCGCCGCCTGACACGGGCGGGCGCGGAGCTCATGGCGGCCGTCAGCGCACCGGCCGACTTCGAGCTCGTGCTGGCCCTGACGGCGCATCTGAGGGCCTGCGGCTATTCGGTCGAGCAGAGCAGCCTGACAAGCCGGGCGCCCCTGAAGAACGCGGCCCGCCACAGCGGCTTCGTGGAAGTCGTGCCCTTCCCCAGGCGCGGCGGCTGACCGAGCGGCGTTCAGCCGAAGACGGAGCCGAGGTCGGCGAAGCTGACACCGATGAGGCGCACGCTGCTCCCGTCCGACAGGCCGATGATCAGCTCACCCGCGGCACCCGTCGTGAACGTCGGCGCCGCGCCCCCTTCGATGACGATGCGGTCGCCCTCCAGGATACTGAAATCCATCACGACGTCCTGACCGCCGCCGAGGCGCAGGAGGAAGGCGTCGGCCCCCGGACCGCCGTGGAGCGTATCGTCGCCCCGGTCGCCCGACAGCGTGTCGTTGCCCGGTCCACCGTAGAGCAGATCGTTATCCTGGCCGCCGAAGACCACGTCGTTCCCATCGTCCCCGTAAACCGTGTCGTTGCCGATGTTGCCGTTGACGTGGAGGTCGTCGCCGAAGCCGCCATGAACCAGATCGTTGTCGCGGCCCCCGCGCACCCAGACATCGGCGCCGTCGCCGCCGTAAACGGTGTCGTTGCCGATGTTGCCGTTCACGTCGTCGGCGCCGGGCCCGCCATCGATCCAGTCGTCGCCGTCAAGCCCGCGCACGCTGTCGTTCCCGCCGCCGCCGTAGATCACGTCGCGGCCGCCGTCGCCATCGATCCAGTCCGCCCCGTCGGCGCCGGACAGCCGGTCGTCGCCGGCCCCGCCATAGAGCGCGTCGGCCCCGGCACCGCCCTCGATCGTGTCGGCTCCGCGCCCGCCATGAAGCTCCGCCCCGTCAGCGCCCGCGATCAGCCGGTCGTTGCCGTCGCCGCCATGGGCGACCTCGATCGTGCCGGCGGCGATGGTCAGCTCGCGACCGGCGATGGTCGAGGGCCCGCCCGACAGGTCGATCACCACGTTGCCGCTGACGGCGGCGGCGTTCACCGTGTCGCGCCCGCCGTCGGTGTCGGTCAGCCGGGTGCGCGGCCCGCCGGCCTCCGCCACTGCGGCGAACTGGTCGGTATAGATGTAGACGTCGTCGGCGCCCGGCACGGAGCCATAGGTCCTCAGCGCCCAGGACTGCAGCGTGCCGATAGCCCCGGTGATCGTGTCGACGGCGATCAGGGTCCAGGTGCCGGCCGCCGCCTCCCCCCGGAATGTCGCGGCACCGAAGGTGAAGTTGATGTTGGCCTGGGTCGAGCCGTCGGGCCGCGATGTCGTGGCGCCCGGATTGGACAGCAGCGTCGCCCGCGTGCCGGAGGGGGACACGAGGAAGAGCTGCAGCTGACCGATGGCGGCGTGGTTGATCAGCACGTCCACCTCGACCCGCTCCACCCGCAGGTCGCCGGTGACCGTCACCCGGGAGCTGACGCCTGCGCGGTCGCCGTCCGGAATGGCCGTGCCGCCGAGGCTGGTGCCGAAGGCGAACAATGTCGCCTCATTGGCGTGGGTGTTCTGCTGCGTCCAGGTTTCGGCGAGCCGGACAGCCGCGCGGGCGTCCACCAGGCCGAAGCCCGCCCGCTCGCTGAACAGCATTCCGCCGCCGTTCCAGCCCTGGCCGCCCGTCTGGGCGAACTCCGTCCCTGTCACGATCGGCCGGGCCGTCGCGGCCAGGATCTCCTGCACGTCCCGGTAGCCTAGGCGCGGATTGGCCTGCAGCATGAGGGCGACCACGCCCGACACGATGGGGGCCGAGAACGAGGTGCCGCTGATCGTGGTGAAGTCCTCCGCCCCGTAGCCATCGGTCCCCGCGCGATCCGTCGTGGTGATCGACTGCCCGGGTGCGGCCACCAGGATGGAGCTGCCGGGGCTGGAGAAGCTGGTGATGGCACCATTCCGGTCCGTGGCGCCGACGGTGACCACGAAGCGGCTGTTGTGGAAGTTGGACAGGTTCGTGTTGTCGCCGTGGGCGAAGGCGTTGCCGGCGGACTGGACGACGATGGTACCGAGCCCGTCGCGCCCGGTGGCGGCCAGATCCTCCAGGGCGCGCCCGGCCGGTTGAAGCGTCGTCGTCCGGAAATTGCCGATGAAGGCGCTGTTGGCGTTCTCCTGGAAATTGTTGCCGAAGCCCCAGGAATTGTTGAGCACGTGGAGGTCGCGCGCGGCGTCGCGGAAGGTGTTCGTGATCGACTGGGCGAACACGGACAGGGACGTGTTCAGCGGGTCGTAGAAGGCGATCAGGTCGGCGTTGTAGGCCACGCCGACCCCGCCGAACCCATTCCGCTCCGCCGCCAGCGTACCGGACACCGCGGTGCCGTGGTTGTCGCGCCCCTGGAGCGGCTCCCCGGCGGGCTGAAGGCTGAAACCGGCCCGGCTGCGGATGAAGTCGTAATTGTCGTCGAGGTCGCGATGGCCGCCGTCGATGCCAGAATCCATGACGCCGACCCGAACTCCCTGTCCGGTGTAATCGGCCCAGACCGGCACGACGTTGATGCCTGCCCCGCCCTGGAGATGCCATTGCTGCGCGAACAGGGGGTCGGTCGGCGTGGCGGAGGAGGCCAGACCCGGCGGGTCGGCCGCGTTCGGCAGCCGCTCGGTCACCTCCAGCCGGTAGGAGCCGGTGGTCCGATCCTCCCAGCTCCGCGCCTCGATGAAGATGCGGCCGGTGAAGGTGGCGGTGAAGACGATGGCGCTGTTGCGGCCCTCCCCCCCGTCATCGTCGAAGGTGATGAGCGAGCCATCCTGCCGGAACAGGCTGAGGTAGGGGTCGTCCAGGCTTCCGCTCTGGTCGTCCGCACCGCGCAGGGTGATGCGGTAGGTGCGCCCGGCCACCACGTCGAGGGCGAACCAGTCACGGTCGCCGAGGGTATCGATTTCCGACGTGACGGACGAACCCGGCGTGGCCCGGCCGGTGGTCGCGGCCGTGTTCGCGATGTCGTCGGTGGAGAGGGTGAAGATGGATCGGGATTCGGTCGTGAGCACGGGGTCGCAACGTGGGCTGGGAGGAACAACGCGTGAGGGTTGAGTGGTGCCTGCGTGGCGTCCCGAAAAAATGGCGCGCCTTTCGCGACAGACTATCCGATCGGGCGGCTTTTTCGCAGGACGAATAAGGACAGGCGGCCGATTTGGCGTTCGGACGCACCGCGCCTGGGCCGTTGCATCGGCGGATCGGATGTCCCATTACGGAACGGGCACCGAGACGCTGTGCGGGAAGGATCGGGGATGAGCGGGACGGTTCTGGTGACGGGGGGGGCCGGGTATGTCGGCAGCCACGCCTGCAAGGCCCTGGCGAAGGCGGGCTTCCTTCCCGTCACCTTCGACAGCCTGGAGCGCGGCCACGCCGACGCGGTGCGCTGGGGCCCGCTGGTGCGGGGCGACATCCTGGACCGCGCGGCCGTGGCGGCGGCGCTGGCGGAGCACCGCCCGATCGCCGTCGTGCACTTCGCCGCCTACGCCTATGTGGGCGAGTCGGTGGAGCGGCCGGCGCTCTATTACCGCAACAACGTCACCGGAACGCTGACCCTGCTGGAGGCGATGCTGGACGCGGGCGTGCGGAACCTCGTCTTCTCCAGCACCTGCGCCACCTATGGCGTGCCGGAGACGCTGCCGATCCCGGAGGACCATCCGCAACGCCCGATCAACCCTTACGGCCGCACCAAGCTGGTGGTGGAGGGGATGCTGCGCGACCTGGAGCATCAGGGGCTGCGCTGGGTCGCGCTGCGCTATTTCAACGCGTCGGGCGCCGATCCCGACGGCGAGCTGGCGGAGGATCACGAGCCGGAGACGCATCTGCTGCCGCTGGTGATCGACGCGGCCCTGGGCCGGATCCCGCATATCCAGGTGAACGGCGACGATTACCCGACCCCGGATGGCACCTGCATCCGGGACTACATCCATGTCAGCGACCTGGCCGACGCCCATGTGCTGGCCATGCGGTACCTGCTGGACGGCGGGGAGAGCACGGCCCTGAACCTGGGCAACGGCCGCGGCGCCTCCATCCGGGAGGTGATCCAGGCCGTGGAAGCGGTGTCCGGCGTCACGGTACCCGTGCGCATGGGACCCCGCCGTCCGGGCGATCCGCCCGCCCTCGTCGGCGACCCGACGGCCGCAGGCCGCGTGCTGGGCTGGACCCCGCAACGCGGCGACCTGGAGACCATCGTCCGCGACGCCTGGAATTCCCGCGCGAACCGGCCGCGCGCGTAGGGACCGCAGGCCCGGACGACTGGCCTCAGCGCTTGATCAGGACGGCGTGGCCATTGAGGTTGTGGATCAGAAGGGCCGACCGGCCGAGGTCCAGTTCGTCGACGAATCTCGTGACGCCCTCGCAGCCGTGGAAGCCATAGTCGTCGAAGACGATCACCCCGCCGGCCAGAAGGCGTGGCCAGGCGAAGGCGAACACGTCCCTGGCCGAGTCATGGGTATCGACGTCGATGTGGCAGAGGGACAGCGACGTGTCCGCCAGGCGCATGCCTGTTTCGTCCGGGAACACGCCCTTCAGCAAGCGCGCGTTGGTGAGACCGAGCCCCTGCAGCAGCGCCGAAACGACCTCCTCCGACGTATCGGCGTGCTCTCCGCCCTTGTAGTGGGTGTCCCGCTCCCCGGCCTTCACGACACCCGCGAAGGTGTCCGCGAGATGGATCGTCTGTCCGCTCCCGGCCGCCTTCAGGGCATGGGCAAGCAGGCATCCGGTGCCGCCACGCCACACGCCGACCTCGAGGAAATCGCCGCCGAGCGGCGCCACCTGCAGTGCCAGGCGATAAAGCTCATGACAGCGGTAGACATCGACCAGCGTATGGTCGCGGATCGCCCGCCAGCACGCGCGGAAGGCCTTGTCGGACAGCCATGGCGCGTATGTCGCGTCCGGCAGCACGAAGGAATGCGGCTTCTCATGCGCGCCCATCGCGAAGGCCATGTCCCGCAGCTTGCGCAAGGACGCCACCATGTCCTGGACAACGGGCAGCAGCAGTTTGGTCGCGCTGTTCATGGCGGGAAAAGCCCCTCGGACGCGTCCGTTCCGGTCACGTCGCGGTCAGGTAGAAGGAGAAGCGGCGGCGCAGCATGTCGGGAATGTCGACGGCCGGATCGTAATCGGTCTGTCGTATGTCGGCGAAACCGGCGTTGCGCAGACAGGCCGTCACGTTCTCCATGTCCCAGACATACTTGTGCTCGTAGTTCTCATAGACGCTGCGGGAGATGAAGTCCGCGTAGGTGCGGGCGAAGGGCGGCATGTGGTCCAGCAGGCGATGCTCGCGGATCGCGTAGTCCAGCAGCTGGCGGTCGTCCTCGACATAGGCGCGGAACGTCGCCTTGAAGTCCGGCAGGGCGAACCGGAGCGTGCCCTCCGGCTTTAGCACACGGCGGCATTCGCGAAGCAGGTGGAGTCCCTCCTCGAACCGCAGATGCTCCAGGAAGTGGCTGCTGTGGAGGAAGTCGGCCGAACCGTCGCCAAGCGGGATGCCGAAGCGCAGGTCCCAGTTCAGGTAGGTGACGCCGTCGCGGACATGGGATTCGGCGCGCGGGTTGAAGTCGATGTTGGTCCAGCCGGGCCGCAGGTCGCGTCCGCAGCCGATGTTGAGCCGGCCAGGCACCGGTTCCTCGAGCGTGGCGAGGAACGCGCGCGTCGCCTGATTCACCGCGTGGGAGCGCAGCTCCCAGAAGGCGGACCGGATGGTCTCCCGCAGGTGGCGGACATGGCGCCGCACCGCCTCCTGGACCGTCGCCGGGACGCCCTCGGCGAAGGTGAGCCGGAGCGCGCCGTCCGACACCACCTCGGCCACGGCCCGCCCACCCTGCCGCACGAGCACGCGTCCCGCCTCGGGATCGACATCGATGCTGATTCCGTCGGTCATCGCGCGGTTCCTGTGTTCCCGTCCGACATGGGACGGCGGGCCACGACCGTGTACTGGATCGGCATCAGCGGCCGGTCGGGCGTTTCCAGCGGCTCCAGGCCCAGGATCTCGAAATCCGCCAGCAACGCCCGTAGTCCATGCTCGGTGAACCTCCAGCAGTCCGGCAACGGACCGTGGATGCGGAAGTTGAAGGGCGTGGACAGGAGCAGCACGGCGCCGGGCTTCATGACGCGCCGCAGTTCCGCGATGGCGGCGAAGGGCTGAAGCGTGTGTTCCAGCACCTCGGTGCAGACCACCAGATCGAACCGCATGTCCGGAATCTGGGGGTTCGTGCGGCAGAGGTCGGCGGTCCAGGTGCATCCAGCCGCCGGGTCGATGTCCAACGTCTCGATCGCGGCATGGTCCGGCAGGAACGGACGCGCGCCGCCATTGTCCTGCGGGGCGACGTCGAGCACGAGGCACGGCCGCGCCGCGTGGACGGCCGCCGCATCGGTCAGGAAGCGCGCGATGTTCGCGCGCAGGCGGGCAAGGTGGTCGACGTCCATCGGCGCGACCTGGATGCGCGGCTTAGGCCCGGTCATCGAGAAGACATTCCACGGCGCTGGGATCGAAGGTCCGGATGCCCCGCGCGGCGGTGACGGCGGTGCGTTCGGCGAAGCTGTCGTCAATCAGTATCGCATCGGGTTCAACGATCCAATGGGACTTGGGCGTCGTGTCGTCCCGGATGTGGATGACGCTGTCGAACAAGCCGGTCAGCCGATGCCGCGCGAGCGTCCGGTCAAGATCGTCGCGGTGCCGGGTGATCAGATGGACGGGAATCCGGCGGTTCACGCACTGGTACACGAACCGGACCAGCCGGGTGTTCACGGCACCCCGCACGATCAGCGTGTCATCGAGGTCCACATAGGCGCAGGAGTAGGTGAAGGACAGCCGATAGTGGTTGTCGAGGGATCGGCTGATCTCGTCCACGCCATCGAAGCCCGAGACGCTCACCGGCATGCGCGCCGCCTCGTAAAGGGCGAGAAGGGGGAAGTTCACGCCGTTCACCCGGCTGAGCGCCATCGTGCCGGACACGCGTGGCGCAACTTCCAGCAGGCGCAGGACTCCGGCGCGGTCCCGCTTGGCCTGGAAGAACCACGCGCCATGCAGGTCCAGGGATCGGGCGATCGCGATGGCCATCGCGCCCAGGGCGTCGTCCTTCACGATCCGGGACTGCATGGCGATGCCGGCGCGCATGCGGATGCGCACCCTGCCGCTGTGATGGAGCAGCCCGCTGTCGCGGTCGCTGAAGCAATCGACCGTGAACTCCTCGCCCGGCAGAAACTCGCTGACGATCAGGTCCGGTTCCCTGGACAGCAGGCGCGCCAGCTCGTCAGGACCATCGACGACCCGCGCGCGCTGGCTGCCCTGCCCCCGGTCCGGTTTGACGAAGACCGGGAACTCCGCGTCGGCCGCGTTCTCGTAGACCCGCGGAACCGGCACCACGCCGGCAAGACGGCGATAGGTGAGGCGCTTGGAGCGGCAGATGCGGGCGGTGTCCGCGGGCGACCCGATCACCGCCGCGCCGATCTCGTCCGCCCGCTCCGCCAGTGCCAGGACGATGTCGTCATGGGCCGGGAAGATGGCGTCGATCCCCAGTTCCCTCACGGCGCGGGCCAGCGCCGGGACACAGTCGGGCGCATCGACGGGCGGCAACGGAACATGTCGTTCGAACCGGAATTCGGCCGCGCTCGGCTGGGCGGCACCGCCGGAGAACAGGACCACCTCCTTGAGATCGCGGAGCGCCCGGTTGATCTCCAGCCCGATCTCGGTGCCGCCGGGAAAGACCAGCACACGCCAAGGCCGCTCCCGCCTCAGCAGCACGCCGCCCCCACCAGGCAGTCGGCCAGCGCGCCGCAGACAAGCTCCACCTCCCGCTCCGCCATGTCGACGAAGAAGGGCAGCCCGATCGTGTGAGCGGCGAGCCATTCCGTGTTCGGCAGTTCCGCCCGCGGCAGGCCGGCCAGCGCCGTCTGGCGATGTGCGCCCATGCCCCACCAGGCCCGCGTCTCGATGCCCGCCGCGCCGAGACGCTCGGCCACCTTCGCGATGTCGTGGTGGGGGAGGACGACATTCAGCGTGGTGGAGACCCAGTCCTCTCCGAAGCCGTCCTGAAGGCGGATGCCGGGAACGGCCGCCAACCGCCGCCTGTATGCCGCCGCGACGGCCATGAATTCCGCGCGGGTGTCCGCATAGGCGTCGAGGGCGGCGAGGCCGACGGCGGCGCCGTATTCGCTGAGCTTGCCGTTCATCGCGACGTAACGGGTGTCGCGCGATCCATAGAAGCCGAAGTTCGCCCGCTGGCGGATGTTGCGGATCAGGTCCGGATCGCGCGCCACGATCAGTCCGCCCTCACCCAGGCCGAGCAGCTTGGTCGCATGCAGGCTGACCATGGCGGGCGAGCGGGCGGGCCGCCAGCTGTCCACGGCGGCCGCCGCGTCGATCAGCACGGGAATGTCCACCTCCCGCGCGAAGGCGTCCCACGGCCGGCCGTCGAGCGGCGCGCCGAAGGGCGCCACGGCGACGACGCAGCCGACCGGGCCGGGTGCCGTCTCCAGCGCGCGCCGCGCGATCTCGGGCGTGAGCGCCCAGCCGTCGCGGTCGACATCGACGAAGTAGGGCACCAGCCCAGCCGCCATCGCGGCGAGCGGGGTCGCCGTGAAGGTCCAGCTCGGCATCATGCAGAGGCTGCCGCGCGGCGTCTCCTGCGCCATGTGGGCGAGGGTCAGGCCCACCGTGCCGTTGGCGACGACCACCAGCTCCTCGGGAGAGACGCCGAAATGGCCGGCGAGGCGCCGCTCCAGGTCGGAGAGCACGGGTCCCCAGTTGCTGTACCAGCGGTTCCCGTCGATGCGCGACAGATGGGGCTCGATCCGGGCCGCCGACGGCAGGCGGGGGTGCGCCACGGGGATTTTCGACACGGCCGGTGTAACTCGAAAGGTTGACCGACCGGACCCTACCCCCGCCGGCGCCTGCCCTTCAAGCCCGCCGCGTCGCATGTGCCCCCGATGACACGGCGCCGACCGCCGGACGTCAGTCCCGGCCCCCGAACAGGCCGGTCAGGTTGTAGAAGTTCTTGTAGAGGGCCTTGGTCGGTGCCGGCTGGCCGGCGGCCACGGTCTGGCTGGGCAGACCATCGAACAGGAAGTCCAGGCCAAGCCGCTTCAGCGACGGATGCTGTGTGGAGACGCAGATGTTCCCGAGCCGGAGCGCCTGCGGCAGGTTGCGGCCAAGCTTCAGCACCTCCAGCTCCTTCTCGAAGATCGCCTCGAACATGTCCTGCGGCAGGTCGGCAAAGAGCCGGCGGATCGTGGTCAGCTCGAAGGCGTTGCGGCTGACCGTCTCGGAGCTCTTCGCGCTGGTGTTGGCGGCCCCGTCGCGGATGCGGAAGCGTGTCCGCTCCACCGGTTCCACAAGGATGTCGTAGTGCTGGAGCATGCGGAACCAGAGATGCAGATCCGGAAGCTGCCGGTACCGCTCGTCGAACAACCCGACACGGTCGTACACCTCCCGCCGGATCAGGATGGTGGGGTGGCAGAGCATGTTCCAGCCGCCGAAGAACTTCTTCATCCGCTCCCAGCGGCTCATGGGCTGGGCGGAGAAGAGCAGCTTGAAGTCGTGATGACCGTCGAATGGCCGCCCCTCCTCGTCGATGAGCTGGGGCAGTCCGAACACGGCGCCGTAATCCGTGGAGTCCAGCACCGCCACCTGCTCGGCGATCTTGTTCGGCAGGAAGGCGTCGTCGGAGTTCAGGATGGCGACGAACTCGGAATCGGTGTTCAGCAGGGCGTAATTGACCGCCGTGCAGGCGCCCAGGTTGACGCCCAGCAGTTTGGTCCTGACACGCGGACCGGCGAAGGACTCCACCAGTTCCGGCGATCCATCGCTGGAGCCGTCATCGATGATGAACAGGTCCAGGTCGGCATAGGTCTGATGGAGCGCGCTCTCCACGCACTCCCGCAGATACTTGGCATGGTTGAACGAAGGGATGATGACTGTGACCCGCGCCATGGCACTGCCTTCCGGACCTGGGAACCTGAGTGGATGAGCCCCGCCGCCCGCCTTAGAGAAGGCCGCGGCGGCGCATGATGTCGATCACCTGGGCGGCCAGCGCCTCCGGGTCGTCGCGGGCGCCGTCCAGGCGCAACTCCGGCGATTCCGGCGGCTCGTAAGGGCTGCCGATACCCGTGAAGTTGGGGATCAGCCCGGCCCTGGCCTTCCTGTAAAGGCCCTTGGCATCGCGGCGCTCGCAGATCTCCAGCGGGGTGTCGACGAAGATCTCCAGGAACTCGCCATCGGCGAACAGCTCGCGCGCCATCTCCCGCTCGCTGCGGAACGGGGAGATGAAGCTGACCAGCACGATCAGCCCGGCCTCAGTCATCAGCTTGGACACCTCCGCCACACGGCGGATGTTCTCCACCCGGTCCTCGTCGGTGAAGCCGAGGTCGCGGTTCAGCCCGTGGCGCACATTGTCGCCGTCCAGGCTCATGGTGTGCCGGCCCAGCCGGTGCAGCTCCTGCTCCACCAGATCGGCCACGGTGGACTTGCCTGAGCCCGACAGGCCGGTGAACCAAAGCACGCAAGGGCTCTGCCCCAGTGCGGCGGCGCGGGCCGGCTTGTCGACCTTCATCGCCTGCCGATGGATGTTCGCCGCGCGGCGCAGCGCGAAGTCGATCATGCCGCAGCCGACCGTGGCGTTCGTCTGCCGGTCGATCAGGATGAAGCCGCCCAGGGCGCGACTGGCCGCGTAGGGCTCGAAGGCGAGCGGCCGGTCGATGGACAGGTTGCAGGCGCCGACGTCGTTCAGGTCGAGGTGCTTGGCGGCGGCGTGCTCCAGCGTGTTGATGTTGACCCGGTGCTTCAGCTCCGTCACGCGGGCCGGCACCGTCGCGGTGCCGAGGCGCATCAGGTAGGAGCGGCCCGGCAGCAGCGGCTGCTCCGCCATCCAGACGATGTGGGCGGCGAACTGGTCCGCCACCTCCGGCCGCGCGTCGGCCGCCGCGATGACGTCGCCGCGGCTGACGTCCACCTCCTCCGCCAGCGTCAGCGTCACCGCCTGCCCGGCCGTCGCGACGGGAAGGTCGCCGTCGAAGCCGACGATTCGGGCCAGGGTGGCGAGATGCCCGCCGGGCAGGATGGCAACCCGGTCGCCCGGACGCGCGGAGCCGGCGGAGACCGTGCCGCAGAAGCCGCGGAAATCCTGGTTCGGGCGGTTCACCCACTGCACCGCCATGCGGAAGGGCGCGTCGGCGGCACCCGGGTCCACCGGGACCGATTCAAGATGCCCCAGCAGCGTGGGTCCCGCATACCAGGGCATGTTCTCCGACCGCCGGGTCACGTTGTCGCCGGTCAGGGCCGAGACCGGGATGCAGGTGACAGAGACGAGGCCGAGGTGTTCGGCGAAGGCGCGGTATTCGTCGGCGATGCGCTCGAACGTCGCCCGGTCCCAGCCGACCAGGTCCATCTTGTTGACGGCCAGCACCAGGGTGCGGATGCCCATCAGCGAGACGATGTAGCTGTGCCGCCGCGTCTGGGTCAGCACGCCCTTGCGCGCGTCCACCAGCAGCACGGCCGCGTCCGCCGTGGAGGCGCCGGTGGCCATGTTGCGGGTGTACTGCTCGTGGCCGGGCGTGTCGGCGACGATGAACTTGCGCCGGTCGGTGGCGAAGAAGCGGTAGGCGACGTCGATGGTGATGCCCTGCTCCCGCTCCGCCGCCAGCCCGTCGACCAGCAGGGCGAGGTCGAGCTGCCCGGCGCCGGTGGTGCCATACTTGCCGCTGTCCTTCTCCAGGCTGGCGAGCTGGTCCTCGAACAGCAGCTTGGCGTCGTAGAGCAGGCGGCCGATCAGGGTGGACTTGCCGTCGTCGACCGAGCCGCAGGTGATGAAGCGCAGGAGGTCCATCTCCTCCTGCCGGCGCAGGTAGGCCTCGACCTCGGCCAGCGCATCGCTGTCGCCGGTCGCCGGATTGATGTCGGAGAGGATGCCGTAGCGCGGGGCCATCAGAAATAGCCCTCCTGCTTCTTGATCTCCATGCTGGCCGCCTGGTCGTGGTCGATCACCCGGCCCTGGCGCTCGGATGTCGTCGCCAGCAGCATCTCGCGGATGATCTCGGGCAGGGTCTCCGCCCGGCTCTCCACGCCGCCGGTCAGCGGATAGCAGCCCAGCGTGCGGAACCGCACCCACCGCATCTCCGGCGTCTCGCCGGGTTTCAGCGGCATGCGATCGTCGTCGACCATGATCAGGGTGCCGTCGCGCTCCACCACCGGGCGCGGCTTGGCGAAGTAGAGCGGCACGACGGGGATGTTCTCCAGGTGGACGTACTGCCAGATGTCCAGCTCGGTCCAGTTCGACAGCGGGAACACCCGGATGCTCTCGTCCTTGCCGATGCGGCCGTTGTAGAGGTTCCACAGCTCCGGCCGCTGGTTCTTGGGGTCCCAGCGGTGGGTGGATGTCCGGAAGCTGAAGATGCGCTCCTTCGCCCGGCTCTTCTCCTCGTCCCGGCGCGCACCGCCGAAGGCCGCGTCGAACCGGTACTTGTCCAGCGCCTGACGCAGCGCCTGGGTCTTCATCACGTCGGTGTGGACGGCCGACCCGGCGCTGAACGGGTTGATGCCCTGGCGCAAGCCTTCCTGGTTGATCTGCACGATCAGCTCCAGCCCCAGCTCCTTCGCGATCATGTCGCGGAAGCCGATCATCTCCCGGAACTTCCAGGTCGTGTCCACGTGCAGCAGCGGGAACGGCGGCTTCGCCGGATGGAAGGCCTTCAGGGCGAGGTGCAGCATCACCGAGCTGTCCTTGCCGATGGAATAGAGCATCACCGGATTGCGGAACTGCGCCACCACCTCGCGCATGATGTGGATGCTCTCGGCCTCCAGGCGGCGCAGGTGTGTCAGTCTGTCGAACGACGGCGTCATGAAGTCATGGGGATGAGTGGTGGCAACGGACGCCCGGCCGCCCGTTCGACCCGAGATGGGCGCGACGGGGCCCGGCCGCAATCCGCCCGCGGGACATGGGCGCCGCTTTCTGTCACATCAACGCCGCGCGGCGCCAGCGCAATCGCGCGGCGGTCCGCCACACCGGCGACTGTCAGGCCCGGTCGCCCGCCGTCGTCGCCACCAGGCACAGGTGCCAGCCGAAGGCGCGCTCGAAGGCGCGGAACAGCGGCGTCGGCATCCAGCGGAAATACCACTCCTTCACGTAGCGGTACTGGACGTAGTCCGGGATGCGGTAGGGGAAGACGTGGTCGACGAAGACCTCCGTCACCTTGAAGCCGTGCCGCTCCAGCAGCTCCCGCCCGGTGCGGCGGGTGTAGGCGTAGGTCACGGGGCAGCCGGTCTGCGCCTCCGAATGGGTGGCGATCAGCCGGTCCAGGTCCCAGACCTTGCCGCGGCCGTAGCCGAGCAGGATCCACAGCACCTTCCAGGACAGCTTGTTGTAGACCATCACCCGCAGCTCCCCGCCCGGCTTCAGGAACCGGCGCAGCCGCGCGAAGGCCTCGTCCGGGTGCGGGGTGTGGTGCAGCACGCCGAAGGAATAGATCAGGTCGTACTGGCCGTCGTCGGGCAGCAGCGTGTCCAGCGCCTCGGCGTTGCCGTTGAAGAAGCGGACCCGGTCCTGCAGGCCGAACACCTCGATCCGCTTGCGGGCCACCGCGATCGACTCAGCCGACAGGTCCACGGCCGTCACGTCGGCGCCGACGCGGGCGAAGTTGGTGGTGTCGGTGCCGATGCCGCAGCCGACCTCCAGCACGCGCTTGCCCTTCCAGCGTTCGAACTGGGCGAAGCCGGGGATGTGCGGCTCCACCATGTACTTCCGGGCCTCGACCTCGTCGAAATACTCCCGGGTCCCGACCTCGCGGGTGGAATGGCGGATGTTGCAGGGGCGCCGGTTCCAGTACTCGGCCACCTTGTCGATCGGAACCGCTTCGAAAACGGACATGCCCCAGCCCCCCTCGGACCCTTCGAGGCGCCCCTTATATCCATTCCCTCATCCCGTTGGAATAGGCCTGGACGCGACCGGGCGACCCCTTGCGGTCACAGGGGCGGAAGGCGGTTCAGCGATACTCCACAACCTCGACCCGGATCGCCGACACAACCACCTCGGAGGGCGCGTCGTCCCCGCCGTTGCGGACGACGACGGCCAGGGAGTCCACGGTGTCCGGCACCTTGAAGACATGCTCGGTCGGCTCCGCAGCGACCTCATCCTGCCGGTAGGCGGTGTCCATGCCGGCATTGGCGAACATGACGAGCGCCGATCCGCGCGCCCATGCCGCCCGCACCGACACGCGGACGAAACCAAGCCGGCGATCGATCACCGGCACGTCGATGCGGCAGGCGGCGGCATAGGACCATCGCGTTGGCGCCGTGACGACCTTGACGGCACCGTCGGGCACGGTATTGCGGGACGCGCCCGTGGCCGCCCAGTTCTCGTAGGTGCACAGGGCATCCAACGGCACCGGTCTGGTCTCCACGACCTGCTCGCGGACGACCGGTTCGGGCCTGTAGCGGGACAGGGTCGCGTAACGGCGGCGCAGGACATTCGACAGGCTTCTGGTGGCTGTCGGTTCGGGTTCGGAGCGGGCCAGGGCCGCATAGTGCCGGGTCAGGCCTTCGACGACCGCAGGGTCCACGGGGAAGGGTGCCACGGAGAAGAACCGCGCGGGGTCCCAGGAGATCGGCCGCCAAGTCGCCAGCGTCTCCTCGTACAGCGCAGCCCAATCCAGGTCGATCGCCAAGTCGTCCACGTAAACCGGGGTCTTGCCGCAACCCAGGTAGAAATCGTCCACCTTATGCTTCAGCTTCGGCACGATCGGTCGTGTTGGCACGCCGAACGCCTCGCAAATGATCGTGACATGGAGGCTGGATGAGAACACCACGCTGTACTTGGTGATCTCCGATAGGCAGCCCTGGATCGATTCGTAATTAGGAGTCCGAATGTCGACGACATTGAATCCTGGGAAGGCGCGTCGCCAGTCCTCATATTGGGTATGATGGGGAACGAGGCAGAAGTCTTCGACCCGATACTCCGAGCCTTCGTAGAAGGCCGGGGCTAGAAGGCCGGGGTCTCCATAAGGGACATCCTCCCGAACATCGTACCCTGCATTTAGGAGGGAGCGGCGGGTCAGTGGGCCGCGTAATGCCCTTATGTCGAGGGAGAGGCCCGGCTTTATGGGTTGGCACCCATGATGTGCGGGGCCTTCCTCAGGGCTCGCGCCAAACCCCCAAAGCACAAACCTGTGCGGCCCTTCCATCAGCTGGGCCATGGTGCCCAAAAAGCAATGGATCTCCCGAGGCTCACCGACATCGAAGATCAGATCGAGACGGCGCGCCTCAATGCAAGTCGGTTGGCGCGATAGCAGGTGAAACAGCGCCGGCCCAAGCCGGTCACCTATGTTGTCCACCTCGTGCCAAGCGAACAGGTTCAGGGCATCGGGCGAACGATGATATCTGATATCCATCTGTTTCCCATGGCTAGGCCTATTTGCCGGCCAATAGCATATGACCCTTTGTCACTAGGCCAGGGCACGGACCGTGTACAAAGCGCGCTGGAAACAAATAGATGACCCGGCGTGCCTGACCCATTGGGGAACGAATCTGCATCCCGCCAGAATTTCAGCACGGATGCGATCATTTGGCCTGCTTCTAGTCCAACGATGGTAAAATGCTTAAATTCCACCCCGAAAAGCAAGATCGTAAAGCGCCACGCAGCACTTGTGGCTGGAACGCACTCGGTCAGGCAAGCGAATATGTCGGGGTCCCCGCTTCGTCCCCGAACCGGAGCGGCAATAGGAAAACCTTCTTGACACCCCCGCCCTCCGTCGGTTAGGGAGTCCCCTGCCGACGGCACCCCTGCGTCCGTCGCCATCGCCCCGCCCGGCCCCGCCGCGGCGGGGTTTTTCGTTTCCGCCGCCGGAAAGGGACAGCCATGCGGAGTTTCAGGACCTATTCGGACGCGATGGGGATGGCCAGCGACGTGCTGGAGCCGTCCGACACGCGCCATGTGATCGTGCTCGCGGCCGGAGTGGCCAAATCCGTGGCCGTGCCGGCCGGGGCCGGAACCGTGCTGTTCGCGGCGACCGGCCCCTTCTGGGTGCGCTATGGCGCCGTCGCCGCGCTGCCGGCGGCGGACGACCTGTCGGGCCAGGCGCCGGAACTGTCGCCCGCGGCACGGCGGGTCGAAGGGGTGGCGACCCTGGGCCTTGTGGCCCCGGCCGACGCGATCGTCTCCCTCTCCTGGTACAGGTGACCGCCATGTCCAGCCGCTACACGCTCTCCATCCCGGCGCCCTCCGCCGCGCCGGCACCGGCCGTCGACCTCACGCCCTACGCGACGAAGGCCAATCCCGCCCTGTCCGGCACGGTCACGCTCCAGGCCGCGGCCGGCGCCACGCCCGTGATCACGGCCGACGGCCCCGACATCGACATCGGGCTGCGGCTCGTGACCAAGGGGACCGGCGCGCTGCGGGTCCAGTCGGGGTCGCTGATCCTGTTCCAGGCGGCCGCGACCGGCGGCACGCCGGCCAATTACTGGCGCTTCGACGCCCGGCCGACGGGCAACTCCCTGCTCCAGTACGCGCTCGGGACCGACACCGACGTGTCGCAGATCTTCGTCACCAAGGGGGCGGGATACCACGGCTTCGCCACCGCGCTGAACCCGGGGACGCTGCAGTTCCAGGTGGCCCACACGGCGGGCGCCGTCAACAATCTCCAGGCGACGGGGGCCGCGACGGGCGGCGCCCCGACCCTGAGCGCCCAGGGTGCGGACGCCAACGTGCCGGTCCGGCTGGCCAACAAGGGAACGGCGGTCACGCAGTTCACCGGCCAGACGACCGGCACCGCCGTCGGTGCCGCCGGCGCCGCCGCCGCCCCGCCGGCCGCTCCGGCCGCGTGGTGGAGCGTGTCGGTGAACGGGACGACCTACCGCGTCCCGCTTTACAACTGAGGCGCCGTGGCGTCCGCCGTGCCGAGGGCCCGGGCGATGTCCGCCTGCCAGACCATCGCCACCAGCGCGATCTGCGTCAGCAGGTGGACCTCGCCCCGGCCGATCGCGGCCAGCAGCGCCGCGCGGTCCAGCAGCAGCGTCTCCGTCTCCTCCAGGTCGTCGGACCGGGGCTCGGCCACCTTGCGGCAGCCGGTCGCGTGGAACATGTGGGCGACGGCACCGCCCTGGTTGGCGTTCACCATGTAGCCGCCGAGGTCGGTCCAGCGGGCGGCCTCGTAGCCCGTCTCCTCCAGCAGCTCGCGCCGGGCGGCGTCCAGCGGCGCCTCGCCCGGGTTCAGGTGCCCGCCGGGGAAGACCAGGCCGACCCGGCGGGGACCGTGGCGGTACTGGCGGTAGACGATGCAGCGGCCATCCTCAGTCTCGGCGAAGACGCAGGCGAAGGACGGCATCTCGAGCTGGTAGTAGTCGGGGATGCGGCGGCCGTCCGGCAGCTCCACCGTCTCCACCCGCACCGTCAGGAAGGGCGACGCGTCCAGCAGGTCGCGGCTGTCGAGCACGGTCCAGGGGCGGATGCCGGTCATGGAACCGCCGGCCCCTCTCAGCGGATGTTACGGAAGAACAGGTTGGTGATCGGGTAGCGCCGTTCCTTGCCGAAGGCGCGCCGCGTCAGCTTGGCCCCCGGCGGGGCCTGCCGCCGCTTGTACTCCGCCCGGTCCAGCATCTGCCAGACGCGCAGCACCGTCGCCCGGTCGTGGCCGCGGCGGACGATCTCCTCCACGCCCACCTCGTGCTCGATCAGGCATTCCAGGATGTCGTCGAGATCCGCGTATTCGGGCAGCGAGTCCTGGTCCTTCTGGTTCGGCTTCAGTTCGGCCGACGGCGCCTTGGTCAGGATGCGCTCGGGGATGACGGGCCCCTCCGGCCCCAGCAGGCCGTCGGCGTGGTTCGCGTTGCGCCAGCGGCAGACGGCGTAGAGCTGGGTCTTGTACAGGTCCTTCACCGGGTTGTAGCCGCCGCACATGTCGCCGTAGAGCGTGGCGTAGCCGGTGGCCATCTCCGACTTGTTGCCCGTGGTCACCAGCATGTGGCCGAACTGGTTGGAGACGGCCATGAGGGCGAGGCCCCGGGCGCGCGACTGGATGTTCTGCGCCGTGATGTCGCTGGCGCCCGCCGCGCCGAACAGCCCGGCGAGCATGGTCTCGTACGCCGCCATCGCGGGCGCGATCGGCACCGTCTCCAGCCGGACGCCCAGGCGGGCGGCGCAGTCCGCCGCGTCGTCCAGGCTCTCCCGCGAGGTGTAGGGCGACGGCAGCATCAGAGCGATGACCCGCTCCGGCCCCAGCGCATCGGCCGCGACCGCCGCGGCCAGGGCGGAATCGACACCGCCCGACAGCCCCAGAACGGCGCCCGGGAACCCGTTCTTGTTCACATAGTCCCGCAGCCCCAGGACCATGGCGCGGTAGAGGTCCGCCTCGACCGGCGCCGGCGGGGCCTCCACATGGGTGCGGCAGCGCCACCCGGCCGGCCCGCGTTCCCACCGCGTCAGGACCAGCGCCTCGGTCCAGTCCGGCAGACGGGTCGCGACCGACCCGTCCGGATGCATGACGAACGAGCCACCGTCGAACACCAGCTCGTCCTGTCCACCCACCTGGTTGACATAGGCGAGCGGCAATCCGGTCTCACGCACACGGAGGTCGGCCTGCCGCAGCCGCTCCGCCACCTTGCCGGCATCGAACGGGCTGCCGTTCGGCACGACGAACAGCTCGGCCCCGGCGTCGGCAAGGGCGCGCGTGACGTCCGCGAACCACATGTCCTCGCAGATCGGCACGCCGATGCGCACCCCGCGCACCGTCAGCGGCTCCGGTAACGGGCCGGACTCGAACACGCGCTTCTCGTCGAACACGCGGTAGTTCGGCAGGTGGTGCTTGATTCGGATCGCCGCGACCGCACCGCCCTCCAGCAGGCAGACGACGTTGTGCAGCCGGCCGCCGACCCGCCAGGGCGCGCCGACCATGAGGGCGGTCGGCAGGTCCGCCGTGGCGGCCGCGAGCTCACGCACGGTCTGCTCAACCCGGTCCAGGAAGGAGGGCTTCAGGACCAGATCCTCGGGCGGATAGCCGCAGATCACGAGCTCCGGGAACACCACCAGATCGGCACCGGCGGCGGCCGCCTCGGCGTGGAGGCGGCGGATCATCGCCGCGTTTCCGGCCAGATCGCCCAGGGTCGGGTTCACTTGGGCGAGCGCGATCGCCAGCTTGTCGGACATGCGGTCCTGCGCGGTCGGAACGGAGGATTCGGGAATCGGGCCCGGCTCAGGCGTATTCTCGCCGGGCGGTGGTCTTGGCGCCCGCAACGGCCCCGGTGTCCGCGTTCCGGCCGAGATAGACGATGTCGGCGACCGGCTCGAACGCGGCGCGCGGCAGCATCCGCCAGCAATCGACGATCACCGGGCGCGCCCCACCGGCAAGCGCCTGCGGCTCCAGCGACTTGAACTCGTCCCAGGCCGTCGCGATCACGACGACGGCAGCGCTCCGCACCGCGGCGGACGGGCTGTCGGCATAGGCGATGGAGTCGCCCATCATGGCCTGCACAGGCGGCATGGCCTGGGGATCGCGCAGGGTGACGGCGTAGCCCGCCTTCACCAGCCGCTGGATCAGCGCCACGCTCTGCGACCGTTCGATCACGGGGGTGTCGGGCTTGTAGGAGGCGCCCAGCACGGCGATCCGCTCCCCCGGATCGGCATAGGCGGTGACCAGCGTGAACAGGCGGTCGATCTGCCGTTCGTTGACGGTGTCCGTCGCCTCCGCCAGCAGCCCGGTGGCGCCGGCACGCTTGGCCATCACGGAGAAGGCGATGGTGTCGCGGGGGAAACAGGGGCCGGCGAAGCCTAGGGCACCGCGCAGATACTTCTTGCCGATGCGGGTGTCGCGCCCGATGGCGTCGGTGACGACGTCCACGTCGGCGTTCGGCAGGTGGTCGCAGACCTCGCTCAGCATGTTGGCGAAGGAGATCTTCGTCGTGACGTAGGTGTTGACCGAGATCTTGGTGAGCTCGGCATTCACGAAGTTCATCCGGGCGATGGAGGTCTTGTCGCCGCACATGTGGCGGTAGAGACCTTCAAGGATGCCTCCCGCCTTCTCGTCGGACTCCCCGATCAGGATGAAGTCGGGATGCAGCAGGCCGTGGATCACGTTGCCCAGGGCGATGAACTCGGGATTGTAGCAGAGCCCGACATCGACACCGACCGTGCGGCCGGACGCGGCCTCGAGCGCCGCCTTGATGGGGCCGTCCATCGAGCCCGGCATGGTGGTGCTGTGCACGGCCACAAGATGGTAGCGGTCGGTCTTGCGCAGCTCCGCGCCGATCTTGGCGATGGCGTCGAGGACGTAGTCGTTGATGAAGGCGCCGTCCGCACCGCTGGGCGTCGGAACGATGATGCCGGTCATCTCGGTATCGCGCAGCGCCTCCGCCCAGTCGGTCGTCGCCGTCAGGCGCTCCCGGTTGGCGGTGATCATCTCCTGCAGGTGGGGTTCGTCGACGGGCGCGCGACCGGCCTTGATGGCGGCCACGAACTCGGCGTTCAGGTCGATGCCGACGACCTCATGGCCCTTGCTCGCGAGAACGGCGGCGATCGGCGCGCCGAGCTTGCCCAGGCCAACAACACAGATGCGCATCGTGCATTCTCCCCGTTTCCCGCACACCCGCGGTTTCCCGCAGGTCCAGCACCCCTTCCGGTTCCGGCGGACACCGGGCCGGACCGCCATCAGGCGCCAAAAAGTTTAATCAAACACTTCCCATACGGACGAGGTACCCCGCCCCGTCGCATGGTCAAGCCCGCCGGGCAACCTGGTCGTAGACCCAGCGGTAGGTCTTCTCCAGGCCGGTCTGGAGGGAAATCCCCGGCGCCCAGCCGAGCAGCTGCTTGATCAGGTCGTTGTCGCTGCTGCGGCCGCGCACGCCCTTGGGCGCGTCCAACTGATAGCGGCGCTTCAGCTTCAGCCCGGCGATGCCCTCGACGATGTCGACGAGCTGGTTGATGCTGACCTTCTCGTCACTGCCGATGTTCAGCGGCTCGGTGATGTCGCTGTTCATCAGTCGCACCGTGCCCTCGAGGCAGTCGTCGATGTACATGAAGGTGCGCGTCTGTTCGCCGTCGCCCCAGATGTCGATCTCATGCCGGCCGGAAAGCTTGGCCTCGGCGACCTTGCGGCAGATCGCGGCCGGCGCCTTCTCGCGCCCGCCCTCCCAGGTGCCGAGCGGGCCATAAACGTTGTGGTAGCGGCCGACGCGGGTGATGAGGCCGAAATCCTCGCGGAAGTGCCGGCACATGCGTTCACTGAACAGCTTCTCCCAGCCGTAGCCGTCCTCCGGCATGGCGGGATAGGCGTCCGACTCCTTCAAGCCCGGCACGTCCGCGTCCTTCTGCCGGTAATCCGGGTAGACGCAGGCGGACGAGGAGAAGAAGAACCGCTTCACGCCGTTCTCCCGGGCCGCCATCAGCATGTGGGTGTTGATCAGCACCGACAGCATGCACAGGGCCTTGTTGTTCTCGATGAACCCCATGCCGCCCATGTCCGCCGCCAGATTGTAGACGACGTCGGCACCCTTCAGCGCCGCCCGGCACACTGCGATGTCCTGCAGGTCTCCGACCACGTTCTCGACACCGTCGGAAACCGAGAACCACTCGTTCAGCGGCTTGATGTCGACGGCCCTGACCTTCGCGCCGGTCCGGAGCAGATGCGTCACGAGGTGGCCGCCGATGAAGCCCCCTCCGCCCGCGACAACCGTGATCCCCGCCATACCCCGCCCCTTCACCGACCGAAGCCGCCAAATCGTTCAAAACGCGGCGCGGTGGCCTGCTTCGGTCGCACGACAGCCAATGATCGCCCGGCCGCCCGGGTCGTTCCGCCCGCCCGAAATGGCCGGCACGCCTTTCGTCCGGTCACATCGGCCGACGACTTATGCTGATCGGCTGAAAGTATTGCAAGGCTGAACATAAATGGGTTGCCCACGTTGGGCGTTCCCTCACCCGAGTGGAGACTGTATTCAGTCAGCCGGCGCATGCGTGGCAGCTGCGGGACAGCGGGCGGACTGTGCCGGGGGTCCGACCGACACCGACCTGGGCGGGGAACCGCCGCGCGTGACGACGCAATCCCGACCCGGGCTGGAGCGGACATGATCAGTGTGATCGTCTATGGCCGGAACGATTCATACGGCTACAATCTGCACAAGCGTGTCGCGCTCAGCCTGAACTGCATCGCCGAGGTCCTGACGTCGGACGACGACGAGATCATCTTCGTCGACTGCAACACGGCGGAGACGTTCCCCACCTTGCCGGAGGCGTTGGGCGACACGCTCACGGACGCGACGAAGCGGCGCCTGCGCGTGCTCCGGATCCGCCCGGACTGCTTCGAGCGCCACCGCAACGGAAGCCGATTCTCGCTCCTGGAGTCGTTCTCCCGCAACGTGGGGATCCGCCGCTCCAATCCCCGGAACAGGTGGGTGTTGTCGACCAACACCGACATGATCTTCATGGCGCGGCAGGCCGGCCGATCGCTGACCTCCATCTGCGCGTCGCTTCCCGACGGTTTCTACGAGCTGCCCCGGTTCGAGCTGCCCGTGTCCTTGTGGGAGGCGTTCGACCGGAAGGACCCCGGCGCGGCCTTTTCGAGAATCGACGACTGGCGGCGAAGGCTGCCGCTGCACGAGGTGGTGAACGCCCTGCCCTTCGTCCTCTACGACGGTCCGGGCGATTTCCAGCTCATGCTGCGGCGGCAGATCTTCGAGATCGACGGCTTTCCGGAGGAGATGGTCCACGGTTGGCACGTCGACTCCAACATCGCCAAGCGGCTGTGGCTGCACAACGGGTCGACCGGGACCGTGCTCGACCAGGTGTTCGGGTACCATTGCGAGCACACGCGTGACGCCGGCGTCGCCCATGCCAGCGGCGGTCTGCAGAACGACGCCGACAAGTGGGTCTTCTCGGTCGAGACGCCCTATCTGCCCGACCAGCGGGAGACATGGGGGGCGCCGGACGAATTCATCGAGGAGCTGTCCCTGCGGGAGGGCGAACGGTCGGGCTGGCTTCCCGAGCTCGCGCGCATCCTTCCGCCGCCGGAGGCGCCATACATCGAGTCATGGACACGGCCGGAGGATTACAACACCGGGCTGCTGTACGACGACGGACGGGCGCTGGTCCATCTGGCCGACATCCTGCAGCATGCGAGGCCGGGCGCGTCGGTCGGCTACATCGGGACCAAGCCGTCCATCTGCGCCAGGATCGCGGCCATGGTCGGGCAGCGGCCACCGGCCAGGCTCCTCTATGCCGAGGACCCTCTGGAGGGAGTCGGCCCCATCGCCGCGGCGGAACCCTGTCCGATCGAGCGGATCGCGGAAGCGGCCGACATCATCGTGTTCGACGTGGGCGTCGATGCGGAGGCGTCGCGCCGGCGGGCCTCGGCCAGGAACCCAATCGGCGGGAACCGCACGGACCCCTCGGAACGCCTGATGCGCTGTGCGGACCGGTGGATATCGTTGGAGCACGAGCGTCTGCTCCGGAGCAAGGCGGAGGTGCCCCGGACGGTCGTGGTGCTGGGCAGCCAGAACACCCGGTTCGAGACGTTCTTCATCAGGAACTTCAGCCTGAAGCTGACGCCCTTCGCCTGCCATCTGCGGCACGGCGTGGTGAAACCTCCCAGGATCGAGCACGCTCCGAAGGTCGATGCGGGCCAGGCTCATGCCGACCGGGCCGGCGCCTTCGCGGAGTCGCTGGCGGAGCACGACCGTGCGCACCTCATGCGCCTGGTGGAGGGGGTCAACACGGCCGAGGACATCCCGGCATTCCTGCGGAAGAACGCCGCGGTTCTTCACCCGACCGTCTGGAAGTACTTCCAACTGCAGCTTCCAGACATGGACGAGAAGGTGCGGCTGGCGCGGGCGGTTCGCGATCTGTCGACCGCCAGCCTCATGCGGCGGAAATGGGAGCTGCCGCTCCCCGACGCGCAGCGGCCATCCGACCGGATATCCGCCACCTGCTCAAGTCTGGACTGGGACGACGCCGACTGGCGGTCCAGCGCGAGACTGGTCCTCGAGGAGGAGTTCATCGAGGACTACTGCATGCGGCACCGGAACCACTGGGAGAATGCCCATCTGTTCCACGGCCTTTCGAAGCTGGGCGCCCTGGGCCCGAACGTCCGTGTCCTCTACCTGACCGGACGCGACGACCCGGTCTGCTGGACCATCGCCAAGTCCGTGTCGGCCATCGATATCGTGGACCTGGGATACCAGGGCGATCCCGCGGATCCAGCCTTGCGGAAATGGGCGTCCCGGGGACTGCACCGGCAGGCCGACAACCTGCGCCTGTTCCCCGGCAAGGCGCTCGGCTGGCTGCTGGGCAACAACCGCTACCACGCCGTTGTCCTCAGCCAGGGCGTGGTCAACCGCATCACCTGCGCGGACGACAAGGTCGCCGACTTCGTCAGGCTGTTCGGCGCCGTCGCGCCGGGCGGTGTGGTCGGCCTGATCACCGACGTCGTCCTGAAGGGCGAGTTCGCGCCGTCCCTCGATGTGGGATTCTTCACGCCCGGATCGGATTCCGGCACGCGCTGGCGGAGGGCTGTGGGCCTGAGCCAGATCGGCAGCCTGTCGCCGACCATCGATGACGAAACCCTGCAAGGGTGCGTGACCCAGGCCACCATGAATTCCCAGCGGCCGTTCTTCCTGGTGGACGCAGGTGGCGCGCTGATCACATCGGCGGTCGTGTTCTTCCGGACGGTCGGACCCGAGGCCCGTGGCTGAAGGGACGTTCCACCGTCACATGGACGACGCGACCACCCCTTGGGCGGCGAGCCGACCCAGGCCGGCCCGGGCCAGCTTGCCCGGGGCATAAAGCGTAGCGATGCGCTGGGCGGCGGCGCGCCCGAGTTCAACGCCGGTGGCGGGGTCCTCCGCCAGCCGGCGCATCGCCTCCGCGAGGTGGTCGATCGATATATCGGCCCAGACCGCGCCCGGCACATCCGCGATGAACTGCCCCGGCGCGACGGGGACCAGCGCGTAGTCGATGGGGATCGCCGTCGTCTCGTCGCAGAAATCCGTCGTCCCGCTGTAGTTGGTGACGATGACGGGCTTTCCCATGGCCATCGCGTAGGCGGGCAGCAGTCCGAACCCCTCGGACCGGTGCGGGGAGACGTAGCAGTCGCACGCCTGCATCAGGCCGAGGAACGTCGCTTCGGGCCATTCACCTTCCAAGACCACGATCCGCGGATCGGCCGCGGCCGCGCGCAGGATCCAGCCCCAGGTGCCGTCCCGGTCGCCCCAGTGTCCGTGATGGATGCGTGTCGTCTTGACGACCAGCCTGACATCGCTCCGGCTGCCAAGGGGAAACGCCTTCTGGAAGGCGCGGACGGCTGCGCCGGGATTCTTCCGGATCAGCCCAGAGCCGAAGTCGAACGCGGTCAGGAACACGAACGCGTCGTCCGGTATGCCGCGTTCACGCCGATCCAGGGGCGGGATCACATGCGGAAGACTGATCCTCATCCCCACATTGACCACGGGCTTCCCGATCTTCCCGGAATAGGCGCGGCGCACGAACTCAGACGCGACCCAGATCTCATCCAGGACATCGACCGCCGCGACATGCTCTTCCGGAACGCTCTCCAGCTCCCAGAACAGGTACCCGACCTTGAAGGCGCCCGCGCGGGATGTGAGACGCCAGGCCGAGTCGAGCAGGATGTCGGCACCGATGCAGTAGATTTCAGCGTCCCTGTGAGTTCCTTCGGCCATCGGCGGGGCGATCACGCGAGAGCGGCCGTCCCGCACGTCCGTCAGACGGTGCCGAAGTCCCGCATCGGCCAGTTCCTGGGACAGCATCCTCAGATTGGTGCCGAGACCGGCGCTTGAATCCAGAAGGCCTGCGATACGCACGCTCGGGGATTCCTGAATCGGCTGGGCGGCGGGGATCGACAGCAGGCGCGCCCAGCCCGGCGATCGGGCGGCCTGGGCGCGGATCCAGTCCCGTGTGGCGCTCGAGGCCCAGGGCGCGGTGTTCGGATCGATGGCGCGTGCCGCGGCGGCGTTCAGATAGACCATCATCTCCAGGCGGGTCAGGCCCTCTGGCCGCGCCGGAAGGTAGGGTTGCCCGAAATAGGCGATCCACTCCGGCGGCATCAGGAAATCGGCCCCGTCCAGCAGATCCGCCCGCAGGCTCGTCGCCTCCAGGAGCTGGTCGACCATGAAGCCGAGATACGCGCCGCGGGAGAGCGCGATGGTGTGCCGGGACAGCTTCTCCCGGGATGGCACCAGCTTCCGCATATGGAAATGGTTCAGTGGCGGCAGGCCGTCATGCAGAGGCGTCGGCTGGCGCAGATACGCCGCGACGGCAGGGGGCAACAGGCGCGGATCCAAGCGACCACTCTCCAGGAACTCCCGGACGAACCAGCAGTAGAGGTCCGACCGGTAGTCACCGGCGGCCGCGCCGCCCCACTTGCCCGACGCCATCGCCGCCCAAAGCACGATGCGGGGCACCGGATAGGGCAGCACCGTGGCCGGTGTGGGCGCGTTCAGGAAATCGATCTGCTCGGCCGACAATGGCCAGGGGGTCGGCCCCAGGACCGGCAGGTGCTCGAAGAGGAACTCGCACAGCAGCTCCGGTCCGGACAGGCCGGGCCGCTCCGTCAGTCGGCGCGTCATGAAGGCACGAAGGAAGGCGGTCTGCGGAATTCCGTCCGGGGATTCACCAAGGTGGCGAATGAAGACGGGATGCGAGAGGACGGCCTGCCCGGCGGACGGTCGGGACCGGGCCGTGCCGGCGTTGAGGGCGACCACGGCCTCGGCGGTCGCCAGATCGGTCCGCTGGAACTGGGTGCGCAGGTCGGGATCGTGGTTGAGACTGAACGCCACACCGGGCAGGACGACCTGCCGCGCCGTCGCCAGCCGGGCCCACACGACGCCCGAGCGGCCGTCCAGCCCCTCCGAGACGTCGATCTCGAACCCGCAGAAGGGATTCACCTGACCGGCACCGGCGAGTTCCTGCCGGAACAGGTCGGCTCTGCCGCTGCCGATCACGCGGTCGTCCAACATGATCTCGATCTCGAGCGGCGTCTGCGGCGCCGACAGGTCGAGAATCCAGCCGACGGCGACATCGCCCCGCAATCCATCGAACTTGCCGCTCAGGTTCATCGATGTCCCCGTTCCAACGAGTCCGGCCGCACCGATCCCCGGCGCGCCGGCCTCCCGCGCGAAGGGTGACCCGTGATGGGTCTGCGGATCAAGGGAGCTGACCGGCGACCGGCCCGGCCCCGCCCGCCCAGATCTCCTCCAGCCGCGCCGCGATGGCGCGTCCGCGCGCCGCCGGCGACAGCGTGTCCGCGATCAGTCGGCGGGCGGCGGCGCGACGCGCCTGAACCTCCGGCCCACCGGCGGCCACCGCGCGCATGCAGGCCGCCGCGTGGGCCGGATCGGGGTCCGCCCATTCGGTCCCGAGACCGAAGGGATACTCGTCCGGACCCACGGGTATCAGCGTGTGCCGGACCGGCCAGCCGGTCTCTGGGGTGACGAAGTCGGCATTGCCGGACCAGCCGGTCGCGATCACGGGCAGACCGAGCAGCATGGCCTCCGCCATTGTGCGGCCGAACCCTTCCGCCCGGTGCAGCGAAACATAGGCGTCGCAGCTGGCGTAGAGGGCGAACAGGGCGGAGCGGTCCAGCACCTCGTTGATGACGAAGATCCGGGGGTCCTCACGAACCGCTTCCATCAGCCGCGACCAGGCGGGGCTGTCGCCGCCGCCGCGCATGGCCTTGACCACCAGCCCCACCTCGTCCCGCTCCCCGATGGGAAAGGCGCGGCGGAACGCCTGCACCGCGGCGAACGGGTTCTTGCGCGCCATGTAGGAGCTGACATCGAAATTGAACAGGAAGAGGAATCTGTCCGGCGGCAGGCCAAAGCGGCCTCGCGCCGGCGCGATGGCCGGGGGCGGCAGGACCGTCAGCGGCATATGGCGAACGGGTCGGATGCCGTCACGGCGGAAACAATCGGCGGTGAAGCGCGACGAGGCCCAGAGCTCGTCCACAAGCGAGTAGACGACCTTGAGTTCGGCGGGCCAGCGGGGCAGTTCCCAGGGCCAGCAGCCGATGTTGCGCCGACCCGCGAACATGGCGGGTCCGTGCTGGACCATCAGCCGCCCCGTCTCGTAGCCCGTGATGCAGAACAGATTGACCTCGAACGGCAGGTCGTCGGCGGCATGCGCCATGACGCTGCCGTCACCCCGGCTGATCCCGGCGTCGAGTTCCAGATTGAAGACGCTGAACGGGATGCCCGCGGTTTCCAGCGCGCTTGCCGTGGTGCGCAGATCCTCACCGATCCCCAATTCCGCGTCTGCGTAGCCGATGAGATTGACCCCCCGCGTGCGGGATGGGGCCGGGATGGCGCCGCGCCGCGCCGAGACATAAGGCCCCTGTCGCTGCGGCCGGGCATAGGCGCCCAGTCCCGATTGATCCAGCCCGCCGTCCCGAAGCCATGCGACGAACGACTGGAGGCCTGCGGGCGTGCCGGCGGAGAAGCGCTGGCCGAGGTCTGGACGGAACGTGAGCAGCAACGAGGCCAGAACGGTGAAGCCGTTGGGCGCCTGGGGACCGGCCGGCGAATCCAGCCATTGTCGATGCTCCGCCGACAGCAGTCCGTCGAGGCGGAACATGGGTACGGCCGCCAGAAGGAACCACGCCATGTACTTCAGCCCGACCGTGCCATCCGGCTCCAGCCACGCGCGGGCCTCCGGCAGATGCGCGAGCGGGGCGAGGATGACGCGCGTGATCGGAAGGGACGTACCCGGCACCGTGCCGACCGGCTCCAGAAGGCAGGCATGACCCTCCGCCGTCAGGGCGTGGTCGGGCAGATCGTCCTTGCCGGTCAGGATCCACCAGGCGGCGAAACGCTCCTGGATGGCGCGCGATTCGAGCGGGCCGCCGCCGCGGACGTCCTCCCGGATCATGGCGTAGAGGTAGAGCCGCTCATCGAAGAACGGCAGCAGCGGACACGGCGCGAACGGCACCGATCGGGGGCCGGCGGCGGAACTCAGCGCCGCAAGGGCGGCGGGCGCCGAACTCTGGTGCTCCGATGTCACCATTTGGCCATCGCTTCCCCGCCGGGTGGGTTAACTGCTATTCCTGTTGGAGGTACCCCCCGACGGGAGCCTTGTCTATCCGGATAGGGCGACCGGTCCAAGTCCCCGCTTGGGGACGGCGGCGGGGCGGCGGTCTCGTCTCGACGATGCCACACCCGCCGGGTGCGGCGATGGGACGGCCCCGCACCGGGGGCACGGCTGACGGGGAGCTTGGCGGGCATGCGCAAGGTAGCGTTGATCACGGGGGTCACGGGTCAGGACGGCGCCTATCTTTCGGAGCTGCTTCTGTCGAAGGGGTACGAGGTTCACGGCGTGAAGCGCCGCTCCTCCTCCTTCAACACCGGGCGCATCGAGCACCTGTACCAGGACCCGCACGAGGAGAATGTCAGGTTCCGTCTGCATTACGGGGACCTGACGGATGCGACGAACCTGATCAGGCTGGTTCAGGAGATCCAGCCGACGGAGATCTACAATCTGGCGGCCCAGTCCCACGTCCAGGTCAGCTTCGAGACGCCGGAATACACGGCGAACGCTGACGGCGTCGGCACCCTGCGCCTTCTGGAGGCGATCCGCATCCTCGGCATGGAGAAGACGGTGCGCTTCTACCAGGCCTCCACCAGCGAGCTGTACGGCAAGGTGCGGGAGACGCCCCAGACGGAGGACACCCCCTTCTATCCCCGGTCGCCCTACGGGGTGGCGAAGCTGTACGCCTACTGGATCACGGTGAACTACCGGGAGGCGTACGGCATGCACGCCTCGAACGGCATCCTGTTCAACCATGAAAGCCCGATCCGGGGCGAAACCTTCGTCACCCGCAAGATCACACGGGCGGTGGCCGCCATCCACCTGGGGCGGCAGTCCTGCCTTTATCTCGGCAATCTGGACGCCAAGCGGGACTGGGGCCATGCCCGCGACTATGTCGAGGGCATGTGGCGGATCCTCCAGCAGCTGGAGCCGGACGACTATGTCCTGGCCACGGGCGAGACGCACAGCGTGCGGTCCTTCGTGGAGAAGGCCTTCGCCCATGTCGGCCGGGCGATCGAATGGCGCGGCGATGGGGTGGACGAGGTCGGCATCGACACGACCACGGGCACCGAGGTGGTCCGCATCGACCCTGAGTACTTCCGCCCGACCGAGGTCGACCTCCTGCTCGGCGACGCCAGCAAGGCGCGCCGGGTCCTCGGCTGGAGGCACAGGATCACGCTGGACGAACTGGTGCGGGAGATGGTGGACACGGACCTGCGGACGATCGCCACCACCAGCGAGGCCCACGCCAGCAGCGGCGCCTGATTCCGGATCAGGCCTCCAGCTTCGGCATCTCGAGCTCCTCGGTCGGGCGCCAGCCGCCCTGAAGGAGCCGGTCGGCGAACAGCATCGCCCGCGCGATCGCCTGATCCATGTCGAAATACCGGTACTCGCCCAGCCGGCCGCAGACCAGCAGCCCGTCGATGGCGCGCGCCCGCTCCTGGTAGCGCGCGGCGAGGTCGCGGTTGCGCTGGTCGGGGAACGGATACTCGTACTGGTCGGGAACCGTGGGGGAGAATGGCTCCTCATAGGTCAGCACGGTCCCGCGGATGTTGTCGCGATGATCCGGGTGCATCATGTGCTTCCACTCCAGCACCCGGATGTGGGGCCCGTCGGCCGGCGACGGCGCGTTGACCTGCCCGACCGGCTGCACGAAGCCATCGACATCCCGGTACTCGTGCCGGCGGCGCTGACCCCGGTAGGCGAGGCGGCCCATGTCGAAATCGAAGAACTCGTCCACGGCACCCGTGAAAATCGTCCAGCGGGTGGGCTGGAACACATCCCGGTTCCTCAGCCAGTCGAAGTTCAGGACACAGGGGATGCCGTCCAGAAGCCTGGTCATGAAGGCCGCATATCCGTCGACGGGAATTCCCTGGTAACGGCTTCGCTTGAGCCGCACCTCCCCGTCGTGGCGGACGTCGAAGCGCCCGGCGAGATCGGTCGACAGACTGACCGCCGGCACGCCCCACTGCTTCTCCGTGTAGCCCTTCACGAACTTCTCGTAGACCACCGCCGGCATCATCGCGAGCGACGCGTCCTCGAAATTCGCCGGTGTGCCGGTGAAGGACGGGCGCCAGTCCTCGCCGACCGTCCGACGGATGTACTCGCCGACGATGGGCCAGTGCTCGAACCGCCCGTCGACCTGGGACATCAGCACCGCCTCGTACGGGAAAAACGACTGGAACCGGTTGACGAAGGTCCAGATCCGTTCGGCCGAGGTGCGGAAATAGTGCGGACCGTAGGTGTGCAGTCGGATGCCGCTGGGATGGCTGTGGTCATGCACATTGCCGCCCAGATGCGGGCGGCGGTCGACGACGAGGACGGAGCGGCCGGCGTCATGGAGCGTACGGGCAATCGTGGCCCCGGTCAGGCCGGAACCGACGATCAGGAACTCGGGACGCATGGACACTCCGATGAACCTCGGCTGGAGGAAGGGGGGTTCAGGCCGGTGACGGCGGATCGACGAGCTGGACCACCGGCACCTCGCGGATGCGGAGATCGCTGGTGGCGGCGAGGTGCCGGATGTAGGTCGACATCAGCCGTTCGGCGAGGAAACCCGGACACCGCATGTTGAAGCCTGTGAGGCCGAGCTGGACGGCACAGGTCTCCACCCGTTCCAGGATGTCGAACAGGAAGCGGCTGTAAGTCTCGAACAGCGGCCGCCGCATCACGAACATGTTGAAGAAGTGGCCGGCCTTGCCGGACAGCACATGCTCGGCCGACTCCGCGATGGCAGGATAATGCCGGCGCAGCACCTCGCGCGTGAGGGACCAGATCACCTTGAAATCCTCCACCGCCTCGACCGGAGCCGTGCTGATGAACTGCTCCTCCAGCGTCTGCGGCAGGGTCCAGTGGTACGGCACCACGATGTCCGCGTCGGCCAGCACGGCATCGCGCAGCTCGGGCCGTTGTGGCGGCAGGTCGCTGGTGTAGATCGGGATGGCGCCGCGGCTGATGCGGGACAGGGCCGGATCGGTGATCGGCTGCCACAGGAACCGGCGGCGATAGTGCTCCAAGCCGATGAAGTCCGAACGCAAATCGTTCTTCCAGGCCCAATAGTGCCCGGTCAGTTCGCAGTAGGCCGGATTCTTGTGCGAGATGTTGGTCCCGGTGTCGTCGCCAGGAAAGCCGATCGGGGCGGCGGCCAGGGCGCGCCCGACATGGATCGGATAGGTGACAGCGTCGGCGGCGACGTCCGACGGCCTGTGGCAGCAGACATAGATCCGCGTGGCGACATGGGACGGCAGGCCCTGGTCCATGACCGACAGCAGATAAAGGTTCCAGCGGGCGCTGTGCTTGGGCGACCGCTTCAGGATGGCCCTGTATCTCAGCGCCGCAGCGGCGCGATCCCCGGCCTCCTGTGCTGCGATGCCGGCGGCGTAGAGGCTCCGGACCTCCAAGGCCGCGTCGATGGTCCTCTCCTCGCCGCCGTTTAGATGGGCGAAGCCGCGCCAATGGTTGAAATCGCGGGAGCCGAGCGACGTGACCTTGCGGAGCAGGATCTCGGTCATCACGATGTTCTTTTCGCGATTGTACCGCCACATCTCGCTCATCAGGGCGTCGATGCGGGCGGCGGTCGCCGGATCGAGGGGGGTGACGGCCTCCGCGGCGTCGGTCTCACGCGTCTCCATGGCTTCCGTCATCGCAAGACCGTCGTCCGTCCACACGTCATCGAAGCGCCCCGGAAGTCCCGGTTCGCCACCGGCGCAAATCCATCACCAGTGTTCGCCCAGCATTTCACCGACATAGCGGGTTCCATATTTGGCGGCAAACGCCTCGTACATCATGCCATCGGATTCCTCGGATTTATCCTTCCAGCCGCCCTCCGCGCGCCAGAGGTCGCGCCGCATGACGAACTGCATGCAGTCGATGTTCCGATGCATGGTCGGAAATCCCATCATCGGCAGCCGGAACTCGTGCGCGTGCTCCTTCAGGCGGAGGAACTTGCGGCCGCAGCCGACGCAGCCCATCAGCCAGATCGGGAAGATCACGATGTCAGGCGCCGTCCGGTTCACGCCGTTGAAGGCGACGCCCCGCATCTTCTGGTCAATCGTCTGGCCGATCCGTTCGAGGGCCTGCGGGTAGAGCACGTTGTCCATGTTGAAGAACAGCAGGTAGTCCCCGCTGGCCTCCCAGATGCCCATGTCGCGCAGGCTGTGGCCCCAGTCGTTGTAGCGTTGGGCCGTCTCGATGTAGCGGACCTGGGGCCCCGGCGGGAATATGACCTTGTCCGACTCCCAGGGGCGGTGCAGAGGCCCGTCATGATAGACGAGCAGTTCGTAGTCGCGGCAGGTCTGCGCCGCGATGGAGGACAGGCTGCGGATCGCCGACGGTTCGTCGATGACGCCCTGGTAGTGGATTGCGATGATGGTGAACCGCGGCACGAAACCCCCACACGCATGAATGGACGACACCTGGTCCGGCCCCGGACCGCGCGGCGGGCTTGCCTCGCCGACCGCGTAGCTGCTACGCCATCGGGCGGTCGGTCACCACGGACATGATTCGGGCATGGACGTGTCGGCCGCGCCTCGGCTGGACGCCCCCGGACCTTTGGGAACCGGACCTTAGCGGATCAACGGAAATCGGAAAATGGGTTCCTCGAACTGCGTCATCCATTATTTCGAGGACGCGTTCTCGGCCAACCGCACCGACCTGAAAGGGCGTCATTCCGCCGGTGCCGGATTCATCCGCGGTCTCGCCAGCTCCCTGGCGGACGACACGATGTATGCGATCGCCCAGGGCCCGACGGCCGCGGACTTCAAGGACACGGTGCGCCGATCCGGCTGGACGCGCCAAGTCCGCGCGCTGCGCTCGCCGCTCGATCCCGAGGCCGCCGCCGTCGGCACGGTGTTCTGCCCCTACCCCAATCTGGGCCCGGTTTCCTGGATGCGGCAGCAGGCGGACACCCGGCGCTTCAGCATCGTCGGCGTCACGCACACGATCTGCAGCGAGGCGGTGCTGTACGGCATCTACGAATCCGTGATGGCGCCGTCGCGGCCCTGGGATGCCATCATCTGCACGTCGACCGCCGCGCGGGCCGCCATCGCGGGCCAGCTCGACCGGATCGGCACATTCCTGACGGCCCGCTTCGGCTCCATCCGCATGCCGGAGTTCGAGCTGCCTGTGATCCCGCTGGGCGTGATGGCGGATGATTTCGCACCCCCCGACGCCGGCGCCCGGCGGGCGAGGTTGCGGGCCGAACTGGGCCTGTCGGACGACACGGTGGCGGCCCTGTTCGTGGGGCGGCTGGCATGGCACGCCAAGGCGCATCCGCTGGCGATGTTCCAAGCCCTCAACCGGGCCGCGGAACGGTCGGGGCGGCCCGTCGCCCTGATCCTGGCCGGCCGGTTCCCCGGCGCCGAGATCAGCGAGGCCTTCCGGAGCGCGGCCGCCGCCGAATGCCCGTCAATCAAGCTGGTCTATGTCGACGGAACCGACGACGCCCGCATGGCCGATGTCTGGCACGCGGGCGACTTCTTCATCTCGCTCTCCGACAACATCCAGGAAACCTTCGGCCTCACCATCATCGAGGCGATGGCGGCCGGGCTTCCCGTCGTCGCCTCTGACTGGGACGGTTACCGCGACACGGTGGAGGACGGCGTCACCGGGTTCCGCGTGCCGGTGCTGGGATGCCCGGACGGGGCGGACGCGCAACTGGCGGCGTGGTACTTCAGCGGCGCCCTGAGCTTCGACCGGTACATCGGCGGCGTCAGCCAGATCACGGCCGTGGACACGGCCAGGGCGACCGAATGCTGCGTGGCCCTGGTGGCGGACGCCGGGCTGCGGGCCCGCATGGGTGCGGCGGGGCGGGCGCGGGCGCGACGGCTGTACGACTGGCCCGTGGTGATCCGCCAGTACCAGGCGCTGTGGGCGGAGCTGGCGGCCCGGCGCGCCGCCGCGACCGAGCCCGAGCCGCCGGTCCTGTACCGGCCGCCGATGGAGACCTTCGCGTCCTTCCCGACACGGCGCGCGGATGGCCAGTTGCGGGTGCGCCTCGTGCCCACATACCGCACGGACCTGCCGCGGCTGAGCGCCTACGCCATGAACAACTTCATCATGGCCGGCCTGTTCGACAGGCGCCGCGCCGCGGGCATCGTGGCGGAGCTGGAACGCGCCGGCTCCGCGACGCTGGATCAGCTCGCGGCCGCCCTGCCCGACATGGACGCGCACGAGATCGCCCGCTTCGTGCTCTGGATGCTGAAGCTCGGCGTCCTGGTGGAGGAGCGCTGACGCCGGCCGCCCCGACCGGGCCAGGTCCGGTTCAACCCCGGGGCGCGGTTTCCAGCAGCCGCCACATCATCGCCTTCTGGCGGGCGATGCAGTCCTCCAGCGCGTAGCGGGAGACGATGCTCTCCCGGGCGGCGGCGGACAGCCGCTCGCGCCGGGCGGGATCGGCACGGAGCTCCGCGATCCGGTCCACCAGGGCGTCGACATCGTGGAAGTCGGTGAGCAGGCCGTTCACGCCGTCCTGGATCACCTCCTCCACCGGCGGCGTGCGGGAGCCGACGACGACCGCCCCGCAGGACATCGCCTCGAGCATCGACCAGGACAGCACGAACGGAAAGGTCAGATAGACATGGGCCGACGTGACCTGGAACAGGGCCGTGAGCACCTCGTGCCGCAGCCAGCCGAACCAGTGGACCCGTGACGGATCGGGGATCTCCACCTCCGCCAGGAGCTTCTCACGCCAGGAGGGGAAGCCCACCGGCTCGGCGCCGTAGCTGACCTTGTCGCGGCCGACGATGACGATGCGCGCGTCGGGAAAGCGGCGCTGGATGAGCGGGACCGCCCGCATGAAGACGTCGAATCCGCGATAAGGCTCCAGCGCGCGGGTGGCGAAGGTGACGATGAACTCGTCGCGGCTGAGCTCCAGGCCGCCGTCGAACCGGAGTACCCGGCGCGGGTTCGGCCGCAGCGTGGCGACGTCCACGCCCTCGTGGATCACCTCGATTTTGTCCTGGTACTCGGCGGGATGGACGGATTTCTGCCACAGCGTCGGCGCCAGCGCCCGGTCGCAGGCGTCCAGGCTGAGCAGGTTCACCGAATTGCGGGCGCGTGTGCGGGCCCGGACATTCAGGTTCGGCGGTTCTGAGGAACCGAAGCCGACATCCGCCCCCTCCGCCCGATAGAAGAACTCCGCGTAGGAAATCAGCGGGACTGTGGGGAAAACGTCCTTGAGGAACAGCGCCTCGCCCCAGCCGGAATGGGCCATGACCAGGTCCGGGCGCCAAGGCTCGCGCTCCAGGAGCTTGGCCGCGTTGGCGACGGGTATCGCATAGCGAAGCCCCCCGGCGAGATTGGACAGGAAGGGGTGGATCCCCTGCGGCGGTTCGGTCCCGATCCGGTAGGGAATGACGGGAAGCCCGTCGACGGGCGGGTTTTCACGGCAGGTCAGGTAGCGGACGTCGTGCCCCTCCCCCGCAAGCGTGCGGGCGAGATGCCGGAACTGTCCGGGCGCGTTCTGATGGACGAAAAGAAATCGCAAGGTCGGGATTCCCGGATGAGGACGGGCCGGGCTCGGCGCCCCCAGTGTTTCACCATGGCTGGGCGCCAAAGAAAAGGGGGCGCCCCGATTGGGGCGCCCCCTCACTCATGTCACAACCTGTTCGGTCGGCTTACGAACCGCCGCCGAGGATCAGGTCGGTGGCCGAGACGCTGCTCACGCCCGTCAGACGGATCGTGAAGTCAGCCGTGCCGTCACCGTTGGTGTCGATCAGCAGGTTGTTGTTCGCCGCGTCGAAGCGGGCCTGCGGGACACCCGTGGAGGTGAAGGCCGAGCCGGTCACGAAGGTCACCGCGGTCGAACCCTGCGCGAAGGCGGAGAGGTTCAGCCTGTCGGTGCCCGAGGTGAAGTCGGAGACGACCACACCCTCGTTCGCGGTGGTGGCGTTGAACACGAAGGTGTCCGCGCCCTCGCCGCCGGTCAGGGTGTCGGCACCGCCATCGGAGTAGATGACGTCGTCACCCAGGTTGCCCGAGAGCTGGTCGGCATCGGCACCGCCGTACAGGACGTCGTTGTCCTGGCCGCCGAAGACCGTATCCGCACCATCGCCGCCGAACAGCGTGTCGGCACCGATGTTGCCGTTGATGCTGTCGTCGCCGGCCTCACCGTACAGGACGTCGTTGTCGCGACCACCCTGCATGGTGTCACCACCGTCGCCGCCGTACATCGTGTCGGCACCCGCGTTGCCCTCGACGTAGTCGCCATCGGCGCCGCCCAGGACCACGTCGTTGCCTTCACCACCGTACAGGGTGTCAGCACGGCCATCGCCGTAGATCACGTCGTTGCCGCGGTCACCGTAGATACGGTCGCCGTCGTCACCGCCGTAGATCAGGTCGTTGTCGGCACCGCCGTAGACGGTTTCCGCACCGGCCTCGCCCAGGATGGTGTCAGCACCCGCGTTGCCGAGGATGATGTCACCACCCGCACCGCCTTCGATGTAGTCCGCACCGTCTTCCGGCAGCAGGCCGCCGCCGTAGATGGTGTCGGCGCCATCACCGCCGTAGATGGTGTCAGCGTCACGGTTGCCGTACAGCAGGTCGTTGCCGGCGTCACCCACCAGGATGTCGCTGCCCGCGCCACCGTAGACCGTGTCGTTGT
>JAJUIU010000100.1 GCA_029267445.1 Rhodospirillaceae bacterium | reverse complement strand
CGCACGGTCCCAGGCCGCAAGCGATCACCCGCATCCGTGTCCATCTGTGTTCATCTGTGTCCATCTGTGGACACCCTCGGGCGGGGCGGAGCCGCCGGCTCACCCCTCACCCGGCTCCCTCCGGTCGCCACCCTCTCCCGCAAGGGGAGAGGGGGAACTCCCGGTGCCTTCGCTGGGAAGGCCTGTGCTCCCGGCCTCGCCCTTCGACAAGCTCAGGGTGAGGCCGATGGAGGGGCCGGCGAGAGATCGGATGGGTGGGCTTGAACAATTCCCCTCACCCTGAGCCTGTCGAAGGGCGAGGGGAACGCACGGTCCCAGGCCGCAAGCGATCACCCGCATCCGTGTCCATCTGTGTTCATCTGTGTCCATCTGTGGACACCCTCGGGCGGGGCGGAGCCGCCGGCTCACCCCGCACCCGGCTCCCTCCGGTCGCCACCCTCTCCCGCAAGGGGAGAGGGGGAACTCGCAGTGCCCTGGATGGGAAGGCCGGTGCTCCCGGCCTCGCCCATCGACCGGCTCAGGGTGAGGCCGACTGAAAGGGCGGACAGGCCGCCCCCCTCACTCCGGCGAGGCGGCGTCGAGGCGGGCGGGGGAGAGTTCCATGGTGTAGGGGCCGTCGGTCCAGAGGAGGACGCAGCGGACGGTGCGGCCGGGGTAGATGCGGCGCAGCACGGCGCGGTATGCGGCCATCTGGGCGATGTAGACGGGGCTCACATCCTCCTCCCGCGTCGGCGGGGGGCGGTTGGTCTTGTAATCGACGATCCAGACGGTGTCGTCCGTCACCAGCAGCCGGTCGATCTGGCCGGACAGGGCCTTCCGCGCCCCTTCCGGCCCCACGAGGCCCACCACCGGCACCTCCGCCCGGCTGCCGGGGCCGAACAGGTGGCGGAATTTGGGGTCCATCAGGATGCGCAGCGTCTCGGCCGCGATCTCCCCCTGCTGCGGCTCGGACAGGCCGTGGCCGGGGCGGGCGAGCCAGGCGAGGGCGGCCTCGGCGCGGGCGGGCTCCGGCAGCTCGGGCAGGACCTGGAGCAGCTTGTGGATCAGGCCGCCGCGCTTGAAGCGGTGGCCGTCGTCGGGGCCGAGGGGGGAGCGCACGGCCGGCTCCGCCCCCTCCGGCCGGCTGGGGGTAAGCGGGCGGGTCGGGTTGGGGTCGGCGGGGGCGGGGCTGCGGGCCCAGAGGGGCAGGGCCGGGGCCTCCGGCACCGTCTCCGCATCCTCCGGATCGCGCCGGGGCGGGCCCACCTGCCGGTCCTGGATGACCAGGCCGGGGCCGGTCCAGCCGTCGCGGGGGCTGACCGCGCGGAAGTCGAAGTCGCGCTCCGCCGCCACCTCCGACAGGGCGCGACGGGCCAGATGGTACCAGGCGTGGTCGGGGGCGGTCTTCGCCGTCTCGAACCCGCAGACGATCAGCCGGTCCTCCGCCCGGGTGAGCGCCACATAGAGCAGGCGGCGGTATTCCTGGTCGCGCCGGCGGTTCGCCTCCGCCTTGGCCGCCTTGCATGAGGCGGTCTCCATCGCGGCACGGGGGGCGTAGAGGGGCACGTCCCGGCTGTCGCTGCCGTCGGGCCAGAGGATGCGCGGGCTCTTGTCCGGCACGGCCAGCGTGTCCGGCAGGATCACCACCGGCGCCTGCAGGCCCTTGCTGCCATGGACGGTCATGATGCGCACGCGCCCGCCGGCGGGGCCCTTGCCGGTGTCCAGCTCGCGCTTCACCTCGGTCTTGCCGCTCTCCAGCCAGTGCAGGAAGCCCTGGAGGGAGGGCACATGCTCCCGCTCGAAGGCGATGGCGGCGGCCATGAACTCGTCCAGCGGGTCCACGGCCTCCGCACCCAGGCGCGCCAGGATGGCGCGGCGGCCGCTGCCGCCCGTGGCGGCGTCGGGGTCCGCCGGGCAGGGGCGGGTGAGCACGCCGGCGAACAGCTCGTAGGGTGCCCGGAAATCGGTGCGGGCGAGAAGCTCCTCCAGCCAGTCCCGCGCCCGGCGCAGGGCGGGGTCGGCATCGGCCGCACTGGAGCGGGCGACCAGCGCCGGCCACAGGTGCCCCGGCCGATCGTGCGCCGCTTGGAACAGCTGCTCCTCGGTCAGGCCGACCAGGGGGGACTTCAGCACGGTGGCCAGCGTGAGGTCGTCCTCCGGCAGCAGCAGGAAGCGGGCCAGCGCCAGCAGGTCCATCACCGCCAGCTGCTCCGTCAGCACCATGCGGTCCACACCCGCCACCGGCACGTCCCGGTCCTTGAGATCGCGGACCAGATGCTGGACGAAGGCGTTGCGGCGGCGGACCAGCACCATGATGTCGCCCGGCCGGATCGCCCTGCCCCGCGCCTCCAGCACCTCGCCCTTGTCGAGCCAGCTCCTGATCTGGTCGGCCAGGACGGCGGCGAGGCGCGCCATGGGCTTTTCCGCCGGCTCATGCTCCGTCGGCGGGGACCAGATGCCGGGGTCGGCCGCGTCGCCGGGGGTCACGGGCGGCCACAGCTCCACACGGCCCGCCATGCCCCGGCGGAAGGGGATGTGCCGGATCTCCACGTCGGGCGGGGCCACACCGTCGCGCGCGTCGGGCAGGCGGAACACCTCGTCCACCGCCTGCAGCACGGCCGCGACGGAGCGGAAGCTGATCCGCAGGTCCACCCCCTGCCAGCGCGCCTTGGCGGCCTCCACCCGGCCGGCGAAATGCAGGCGCATGCGGGCGAACTCGGCCGGGTCGGCGCGCTGGAAGCTGAAGATGGACTGCTTGTCGTCGCCCACCACGAACAGGGTGCGGGTGCGCCCGGCGGCGGCCCCCAGCCCGCTGAAGAACTCCTCCGCCAGGGCCTTCACCACGGCCCACTGGTCGGGGTTGGTGTCCTGCGCCTCGTCGATCAGGATGTGGTCCAGGCCGCCATCCAGCTTGTAGAGGACCCAGGCGCAGGCACCGGGCCGTCCGGCCATCAGGCGGGCGGCGGTCAGGATCAGGTCGTCGAAATCCAGCACCGCCCGCCGGTCCTTGGCGGCGGCATAGGCGGCCAGGATCGCCTCCGCCAGGGTCAGCAAGGCGGCGGTGGCGCGGGCCACGGTGACGCAGCGCACCTGCTCCATGACCTTCAGGATGCGCTCGGCCTCGCGCTCGAGTGCCGCCAATGCTGCGGGGTTGCCGTCGGCGGCCTTCTTCGCCAGCAGGGCCTTGCGCACCTCCCCCTTCTCGGTGAGGAAGGCGCGGCCGTACTCCCGCCAGCCGGCGATCCGCCCGTCGGCCCGGTCCAGCCAGCCCTGGATGGCGATGCCGCGCTCCCCGTCCGACTTGCCGCCCTCGGCCATGGCGCGGCAGGCGGCGCGCAACCCGGCGTCGTCGAAGGCGACGGCGGCGCAGGCCTTTTCGATCACGCTCTCCGGCGTGGCGCCGGGGGTCACGTCCAGGAACCGGTGGACGGCCTCCACCGCCGGGGCCACGCCGCCGAACCGGTCCAGCAGGCGGCGCACCCGGCCCCGCTCGGTCGTGAGATCGGACAGCAGCTGGCCGAACTCCTCCTCGCTCAGGATGCCGGCCAGCAGGGTGACGGCGGCGCCGAGGTCGCTGTCGGCGGCGTCGCGGGCGTGGGCCAGCACGGTCTGCCGCGCCTCGGTCAGCAGCTCGGCGGCGGTGCGGTCGTCCATCACGTCGAAGTTGGGCGCGAGGCCGGCCTCCAGCGGGAAGCGGCGCAGCAGCGACTGGCAGAAGGCGTGGATGGTCTGGATCTTCATGCCGCCGGGGGCGTCCAGCACGCGGGCGAACAGGCGGCGGGCGGCGGTCACCTGGTCGCGGCTCGGCCGCTCGCCGGTGAGGGCGGCCAAATGGTCCTCAAGCTGCGCATCCTCCGCCACGGCCCAGCCAGCCAGACGGTCGGCCACGCGCACCGCCATCTCCGCTGCCGCCGCCTTGGTGAAGGTCAGGCAGAGGATGCGCCCGGGGTCGGTGCCCGCCAGCATCAGGCGCAGCACCCGGTCGGTCAGCACCTTGGTCTTGCCGGTGCCGGCCGAGGCGCCGACCCAGACGCTGCTGCCCGGGTCCGCCGCCCGGCGCTGCAGCACGTTGGGGTCGGTGGGGTAGGTGTCGGCGGGTGTTTCGACGAGGGTCATGGCTCGCCCTCCCCGCCGCCGGCGGACCATTCGGCCACACGGGCGAGGTGGCCGTAGTCGGTGTAGCGCGGCGCCCAGCCGGGGCGCGGCTGGCTGAGATAGGGGGTCGCCGCATCATCGAAACGGGCGATCAGGTTCAGCAGCCCCTCCTTCGCCTCCGCCGCCAGGGTGGTCGGGTCCTCCTTCAGCAGGCGGACATGGCCCGCCGGCTCCCCGCCCGACAGGTGCCAGAAGGCGAGCTCGGCCACGGGGGCCGGGGCGACACCCTCGAACCCGCCCTCCATGGCGATCAGCGCCTCCAGCGGCAGCTGCGGCGCCTTGCCCAGCCGCACCTCCTTGTCGTTCGGCGGCTGGCCGGTCTTGTAGTCGATGATGCCCAGTCGGTCGGCCTGCACCCGGTCGATCCGGTCGGCGGTGGCGGTCAGGGTGAAGGGCCCGCCGGGGGCATCCAGCACCAGCCGTCCCCTCACCTCGGTCGCCAGCGGGGTCACGGTGGCGCGGCGGCCGCGCTCCTCCGCCAGGAACCACTCGGCGATGCGCTCGAACCGGGGCCACCAGAAGGTGCGGATGGAGGGCTGCTCCAGGAGCGGGCCGAACGCCTCACGCCCGAACCGGTGCAGCTCCTCCAGCGCGTCCGGCGGCATGCGGTCGGGATATGCCCGCACGAAGGCGTCCAGCGCGGCATGGATGAACTGCCCCCGCTCGGCAGCCCCCGGATCGGCGTCGATCGGGTCCAGCGCGCGCAGATTCAGGATATGGCGCGCGTAGACGGCGTAGGGGTCGCGCATCCAGGTCTCGACCTGCGTGACCGACAGCTTTCGCGGCCGGGCGGCCAGCGGCGGGGTGGGCGCAGGGGCGGCGCAGGGGCGCACCCGGTCCGGCCAGTCCAGCGCCTTGTGCAGGGCCAGCCACCAGGGCTGATCCGCCTCCAGAGCGCCGGCCAGCCCCGCCTTCTCCAGCACGGCGTCCAGCCGCAAGAGCCAGCGCGACGGCACGGTGGGCGTGCCCTCCACCCGCTCCGCCCGGGTCAGCACGACCTCCGCCGCACCGGTCGCCTGGGCGAAATCGTGCGCGGTCTGGCCGATGTGCCGCTCCGGGCTCGGCAGGCCGAAATCCTGGCGCATGGGGCGCGACATCCAGGGGTCGGCGGCGGGGGCGGGGGGCCATGTCCCCTCGTTCAGCCCGCCCAGGATCATCAGGTCGAACTGCTGCAGCCGTGCTTCCAGCAGGCCCAGGATGTGCAGACGCGGATGCAGGCCGAAGCGCGGGCGCACGGCCCGGCCGGACATGGCGACCTCCAGCAGGGCGGCGTAATCGGCCCCGCCCAGCGGGGGGAAGCCGTCGGCCGCCTCCGCCAGCTCGTTCAGGAAGCGGGCCGCCGCCTCCCCGTCGTCATGGCGCCAGACGCGCAGCGCCCCGTCCTCCGCGTCGGTCCCGGCCAGCAGTTCGGCGGCCTGGGCGTGCAGGTCCAGCCATTCCCGCAAGCTCCGCTCCCCGTCGGCCACGGCGCCGGTCAGCCCGCCGATGCGGCGTTCCAGCTCGGTCAGGAACTGGCCCAGCGCGCGGCGGTCGTCCGGCGTGTCGAAGCGGTCCTTCTCGGCGGCGGCGAGCGCGTCGCGCAGGCCCTTGAAGCCGTCGGCCGGGCGGGGGCCGCGCAGGATCGCCCGTTCCAGGGCGCGCACCAGCGACCGGAAGGCCGCCGGGTCCATGCCGCAGGCGGCCAGCGGATGCTTCAGCAGGGACAAGAGGCCGACCGGCGTCGGCGTGGCCGCGTAATCGGCCAGATGGCGCAGCCAGCTTCCCACCGGCGTTTCCGCTAGCGGGCGGCCGGCGCTGTCGTCCACGTCCACGTCCCACCGGCGCAGCTCAGCCGCCACCCGGCGGGCGAGGTCGCGGTCGGGCGTCACCAGGGCGGCCGTGCGGCCGGGCGTCTCCAGCGCCCGGCGCAGCAGCAGGGCGATCACCCCCGCCTCCTCCTGCGGGGTGGGGCAGTCGATGCGGGTCAGCCCGTCAAGCGCCGCCTCCTCCAGCGCGGGCAGGGCGCGCCACGCCTCCGTCGTCTCCGCCGGGCGCAGCGCCTCGGCGATCAGGCGGGCGCGGGCGGCGGGGGCACGGGAGGCCATGCCCGCCGGAACCGGCCAGGACCGCACGGCGGCCCGGTCCACCCCCAGCCGGTCCAGTAGACGCTTCAGCCCGAACTGCGGGTGCCCGTCGTCAAGCCGCGCCCAGGTGTCCTCGTCCAGGTCGCGGTCCAGCCCCGGCAGCACCACGGCCCCGTCCGGCAGGCGCGCGATCACCGCCAGCAGGTCGGCCGTGGCGGGGATCGACCCGGTGGAGCCGGCGGCGATCACCGGCCCGTCCGGCGGCCGCAGCTCCAGCGACCGGGCCAGGGCCGTCAGCCGCGCGTCACGCTCCACCGCCGGATCGACCAGACCCTGTGTCTCAAGCAATCCGGGCCATTGCTCGATAACGATGGCGAGGAACCGCAATGTCTCCTGCCAGTGCTCGGCATAGTCCTCCGGCACCAATGTCTTCAGCGAATCGAACGACAGCCGCTCCGTTTGCACCTGATCCAGCAGCTTGCCCAGCTCCGCCGCCAGCTTCGCCGCCTGCGCCTTGGTCCGGGCGAAGCGGTCGCCCGCCGCCAGGATCAGGCGGGACAGCAGCAGCTGGCGGCGCAGGGCGGAAATGGCGGGCGGGATGGTCAGGCCGCCGGCCCCGGCCCCCAGCCCCTCCAGCGTCAGGGCGATCTCGTCCGCGTCCACGTCGCCAAGCGGGGACAACCGGGGCAGCAGCACCGGCCGCCCGTCCGCCAGCCGCAGGAAGGCGTCGCGCAGGCTGCGCACGGCGCGCGCCGTCGGCAGCAGCACCGTGGCCCGCGACAGGGCCAGCGGGTCCGGCCCCACCCGGTCCAGGATGCCGGCCGCCAGCGCGTCCACGAAGGGCAGGCCGGGGTCGAGCGTGAAGACGTTGGCCACGGGCGCCACCGGAGCCGTCACGGCTCGACCCAGCGCACGGCGGGCGCCTTCAACTGGGCGTCCACCTCCGGGATCGCGTCGGGCGTGCCCACATGGTACCAGGCGCCGTCGTGTCGGACGCCGTACAGCCGCCCCTCCGCCTCCGCCTTCTTCCAGATCTCCAAATTGCCGCGCTTGCCGGGGGCAAGGCCCCGGTAAAGCTCCGGCTTGGTGATGCAGACACCGGCGGCGATGAAGGGGGCGAGCTCGTTCGGTTTGCGGTACCGGCAGCGGCCCAGCGGGTCCAGGTGGTAGTCGCCCGCCCCCTCGTACCCCACGGCCCAGACCGTGGGCATCAGCAGCAGCAGCACGTCCATCGTCGCCGGGTCCCAGATGCGGGCCATGCGGGTCAGCGCCGGCACCGGGCCGTCCAGCCAGATGATGTCGGAATTGACGACGAAGAACGGCCCGTCGCCCAGATGCGGCAGGGCCTGGACGATGCCGCCCGCCGTCTCCAGCAGCTCCGGCTCGTGGGAGATGACGGTCCGCGGCCCGCGCCGCCGCGCCTTCAGGTGGGCAGCGATCTTGTCGCCCAGCCAGTGGGTGTTGACCACGGCGAGGTCCACGCCCGCGTCGTCCAGCCGGTCCAGCGCATGGTCCAGCATCGGCTGGCCGCCGACGGCGATCAGCGGCTTCGGCGTCTCCAGCGTGATCGGGCGCATGCGCAGGCCCAGCCCCGCCGCCAGCACCATTGCCCGTTCAGGGGGCGCCCGTTTCGGCATGTTCGCGGTCATGGTGCGGAGTCTCCCACGATCCGGGCGATCACACCACCCATGGGCCCGCCATCCTCCGGCAGGTTCGCCAGGACCCATTCCTCCAGCGGCAGCAGGGCCGGATCGGCCAGCCGCTCGGCGAACTGGTCCCAGACGCGGGGCAGATAGGCCAGCATGCCCCGCCGCCCCTCCGCCGCCAGCTCGGCGATGCGGCCCAGGATGCGGGCGTGGCGCGCCGCCCCCAGCACGGCGAAGCTGGTGGCGAAGGCGTCCACGTCCAGGCCGGGGAAGGCGGTGAGGTAGCGCGCGATCATCGCCGCCTTCAGGTCCGGCGCCACGTCGCGGCGGGCGTCCTCCAGCAGGCTCATCAGGTCGTAGGCGACGGGACCGACGCCGGCGTCCTGGAAATCCAGGATGCCGCAGCGGCGCACACCCTCCCGCTCGCCCAGCCACATCAGGTTGCCGGGGAAATAGTCGCGCAGCAGCAGGCTGTCCGGCACCCGGAACCCGGCCGGCAGCACGGCGCGCCACGCCGCGTCCAGTGCCTCCATGGCGGCCGCGTCCGGCACCCGGCCGGTGGCGGCGGGCACGAAATGCCGGCCGAACAGGTCCACCTGGGCGGTGAAGCGGCCGATGTCCCAGGCCGGCAGACCGGCGGCCATGGCCGGTTCGAACGCGCGGTGCAGATGGATCAGCGCGTCGGTCGCCAGGGCGTAGAGCGGCTCCGGCGCCTCGCCCCCGTCCAGCAGCCTGGCGAACAGGGCGTCGCCGAAATCCTCTGAGATCAGCAGGCCGTTCTCCGCGTCCAGGGCGAACACATCCGGCGCCGACAGCCCGACCGACCGCAGGATCGCGGCCACGGCCGCGAAGGCGCCGGCCTGGGCGGTCCATGGCTCCGGCGCGTCCATCAGGATGCGGGTGGCCCCCATCAGGTGCAGCCGCTCGTACCGCCGGGTCGACCAGTCGGCCGCCACGGCATAACGCGCGGCCTCGCCCCAGCCCGCCTCCTTCAGGAAGCCACCTACCAGGGCCGCGCGGGACATTTCCGGGCCGTCCGTCATGCAAGGTCCCCCAGCCGCGCGGCGCAGCGTCCATGTCCGGAGATGACGGCCCGCCGCGCCGTGGGGCCGGTGACGGTCAGTTCGACATCGAAACGATCGGGCGGCAGCAGCGGTCCCAGCCGGTCCGGCCACTCCACCAGGGCGCAGCCCTCGGTCCGTACCTCCTCCCAGCCCAGCTCCACCACCTCGTCCGGGCCGGACAGGCGGTACAGGTCGAAATGCCAGAGCGGGGGGTCCGAGTCGTAGGTCTGCACCAGGGTGAAGGTGGGGCTCGGCACCTCCTCCCCGGGGCCGGTGCGGGACCGGATCAGGGCGCGGGCGAAGGCCGTCTTGCCGGCCCCCAGATCGCCGCGCAGGGCCACCATGTCGCCCCGGCGCAGCAGGGCGCCCAGCCGGGCCGCCAAGGCGGCGGTGGCCGCCTCGTCGGGCAGGTCGAAGCTGTGCGGGGGCGGGGCGGTGGCCAAGGGCGCGCCTGTCGGGCTTTCGGGCGGGAAGGGTGCGACGGGGAAGCGGGCGATGCCGGCCGCAGGATGGCGGGAACGCCCCCGCGCCCGCAAGTCCCGCATCGGGGACATCGCGGGGTTGACGGATCAGCCCCGCACAAAAGGTTGATCGGCGGACGGTTTCGCCCTTGTATCCAGGCGGCCAGGGGCGATGCCCGCCCCGCCCATGTCGCCTTCGGCGACCGCCTCGCCCTTCGACAGGCTCAGGGTGAGGCGGACAGGAGACGCCGCCCTATCTTCCTTCCCCAGGGGCGCAGTCCGTTCCCTCACCCTGAGCCTGTCGAAGGGCGAGGGAACGGCAGCGAAACAGCCCCGAACGCGAACGAACGAAGCGACCCATGACCCACCACACCACCGACGTCGTCATCATCGGGGCCGGCCCGGTCGGCCTGTTCGCCATCTTCGAATGCGGCATGCTGAAGATGCGCTGCCATGTGGTGGACGCGCTCGACATGGTGGGCGGGCAGTGCACGGCGCTATACCCGGAGAAGCCGATCTACGACATCCCCGCCCACCCGGCGATCGACGGGGCGGACCTGATCGACCGGCTGTCGCAGCAGGCGGCCCCCTTCCACCCCACCTTCCATCTGGGCCAGCAGGTGGTGGGGCTGACGCCCATGGACGGCGGCTGGCGGGTGGCGACCGACAAGGGCACGGTGATCGACGCCAAGGCGGTGATGGTGGCGGCGGGCGTCGGCGCCTTCGGCCCGAACAAGCCGCCGCTGGAGGGGCTGGAGCTCTACGAGGGTTCGTCCGTCTTCTATCTCGTGAAGCGGCGGCAGGATTTCGCCGGCAAGCGGGTGGTGATCGCCGGCGGCGGTGACAGTGCGGTGGACTGGGCCATCTCCCTGGCGGAGGTGGCGGCCAAGGTGATGGTGGTGCACCGGCGGCCGAAGTTCCGCGCCGCGCCTGAGAGCGTGTCGCGGATGGAGGCCCTGGCCGCGTCCGGCGCCATCGAGATGGTGATCCCCTACCAGCTCTCCGGCCTGGAGGGGGAGGGGGGCAGGCTCACCGGCGTGCGGGTGGCGGACCTGGACGACCATGAGAAGGTGCTGGAGGCCGATGTGCTGCTGCCCTTCTTCGGCCTCGCCATGAACCTGGGCCCGATCGCGGAGTGGGGCCTGAACCTGGAGCGCAACCACATCGCCGTGGAACAGCGCACCTGCGCCACGAGTGCCCCCGGCATCTTCGCCATCGGCGACATCGCGACATATCCCGGCAAGTTGAAGCTGATCCTGTGCGGCTTCAGCGAGGCCGCCATGGCCGCCCACGCCATCCACCCGCTGGTCCATCCGGGCGAGGCGCTGCACTTCGAATACAGCACCAGCAAGGGCGTGCCGGGGGCGGCCTGAAGGCTCACGCGGCCCGGCTCGACTCCGGCAGATGCCGCACCATGCACAGCCCCTCCAGCCGCGACCCGTCCGGCAGGCGCAGGCCGGCGGGGCCGGTCGCGGCATAGCCCTGGCGGCGGTAGAAGGGTACGGCGTTCAGCAGCGCCGTCAGGGCCAGGGTGCCGTGGCCGGACAGTGCCGCCGCCCGCTCCGCCAGATGCAGCACGGCGGCGGCGACGCCGCGTCCGGCCCAGCCGGGGTGGACATAGACGCTGCGGACCACGGGCACCCCCGGCGGCAGGGCCGGCGCCTCAAGCCCGTCGGTGGACGCGGCCTCGTCCAGCGTCCAGCCGCCACAGGCGACGAAGGCGCCGCCGGCCGTGGCGACATACAGCACCCCGCGCCCCACCGGGGGCGGGTCCATCACCGGCACCAGCCGGAGATAGGCCTCAAGTGCTGCCGGGGCGTAGTGCCCGGCGGCGAGCGTCCGGACCGACGCGGCCTGGAGGGCGGCCAGCGCCGCCGCGTCGTCGGCGCGCGCATGGCGGTAGGCGATCGCGGCCGTCAGCGGGGTGGGGATCGGGAGGACGGTGGTCATGCGTCCGGCTCCTTGCAATCAGGTCGTTTCCGGACGCACCCTGTGCTGGGCGGACCCGCGCGGTCCAACGCCAAGGGCTGAAATCGTTCTTCAATCCCGCTGAAGGGCCGATGCTGGACGCCGACCTGCTCAAGACCTTCGTCGCCATCGTGGAGTGCGGCAGCTTCACCGCCGCAGCCGCGCGCGTGCACCGAACCACCAGCGCCGTCAGCATGCAGATCAAGCGGCTGGAGGAGCAGGTGGGCCAGCCGGTGCTGCGCCGGGGCGTGCAAGGGGTGGAGCTGACGGCCCATGGCGAGCTGGTCCTGCTGCACGCGCGGCGCATCCTGAACGCCCATGCCGAGGCCCTGGAGGCGGTGGCGGAGGCGCGCAGCGGCGAGGTGGTCCGCATCGGCGTGCCGGAGGAGTTCGCCCGCCGCCTGCTGACCCCGTTGCTGGCGGAGTTCCCGCCCGACAATCCGCGCGTCACCCTCAGCATCGTCTGCGACCCCTCCCTGACGCTGGTGCGCCGGCTGGAGGAGGGGGCGCTGGACATCGCCGTGCTGACGGAACGGCAGGTGGGCGACGAGCGGGGCGAGCCGATCCAGGGGGAGGTCGGCCACTGGGTCTGCGCGGAGGGGATGCAGCCGCACCGGGACCGGCCGCTGCGCTTCGCCTGCTACGCGGAGGGGTGCAGCTACCGGCAGGCGGCATTGGAGATCCTGGCGGCGGCCGCCATCCCGCACCGGATCGCCGTCGTCTCCAGCCATGTGGACGCGCTGCAGGCGGCCGTGCTGGCGGGCAGCGTGGTCGGCATCCTGCCGACCAGCGCCGTGCTGCCCGGCATGCGCCTGCTGACGGAGGCGGAGGGGTTCGCCCCCCTGCCGCCGGTGGTCCTGCGCCTGCGCCACGCCCGCCGCCGCCCTAGCCCGGCGGCCGAGCGGGTGGCGGAGTTCCTGCGCCGGGCGGCGGGGCTGGCTCCGGCTCAGCCCACCGGGGTCGCGGTCCTCGGGATCAGCAGCCAGTAGCGGCCCTTGCTCTTCATCTTGCCGGCGCGCAGCTCGGCGTCCTGCCCGTGGCCCCAGAAGAAGTCGCCGCGCACGGGACCCCGGATGGCGCCGCCGGTGTCCTGGGCCACCATCAGGCGGCGCAGGCGGTTACCCGCGTCCAGCGGGTCCTCCGCGTCCAGCCAGAGCGGCGTGCCGTAGGCGACCCAGCTGCGGTCCACGGCGATGCTGCGGCCGGGGGTCAGGGGCACGCCTTGGGCGCCGATCGGCCCCTCCCCCTCCAGCACGCGGAAGAAGACGTAGCTGGGGTTCCGATGCAGCATCTCCCGCACCTCGGCGGGGTTGGCCTCCAGCCAGGCGCGGATGGTCTGCATCGAGACCTCCTCCCGCGTCAGCGCCCCGCGCGCCACCAGCTCCCGCCCGATGGCGACGTAGGGATGCCCGTTCTGCCCGTCATAGCCGACGCGGACCTCCGTCCCGTCGTCCATCATGACGCGGCCGGAGCCCTGGATGTGCAGGAAGAAGGCGTCCACCGGATCGTCGACCCAGACCAGTTCCAGCCCCTTGCCGTCCAGCGCCCCGCCGTCGATCGCCTTGCGGTCCTCGAACGGGCGCAGGCGGCCGTCGACGACCCGGCCGGCGATGCGCTCCCCCTTCAGATGCGGGCGGAACTCCGACAGGTCGACCATGACCAGGTCTTCCAGCTTGCGGCGCAGCGGCGTCTGGTAGGGGCCCTGGCGGGTGCGGGACCCGCGCAGCT
>JAJUIU010000156.1 GCA_029267445.1 Rhodospirillaceae bacterium | reverse complement strand
GCGGCGGCGGCGGCGCTGACGGCGGGGCGCATGTTGCCGAGCTGGGATACGGTGGTGGACCGCTTCCGCGCGGAGCTGTCCAGCGTCGATCCCCGCGACCAGCGCATCGAGCGCATCGCGTGACCGGCTTCTCCCCCGACTGGCTGGCCCTGCGCGAACCGCTGGACGCCGCCGCCCGCGCGATCGAGCTGACCTGGGCCTTCGGCAGGGCCCTGCCGGCCCGGCCCGGTCTGATCGACCTGGGGGCGGGCACCGGGTCCAACCTGCGCTTCCTGGCCACCCGGATCGGGCGCGGCACCCAGGACTGGACGCTGGTGGAGCACGACCCGGTGCTGATCGCCCGCGCCCCGGTGGAGATCGCGCGCTGGGCCAAGGGGCGGGGCAAGCGCATCGCCACGGAGGGGGCGGGCCTGCGCCTGATCGGCGACACGGTCACGCTGGGCATGGTCATCCGCGACCTCGATCTGGTCGCCCGGCTGGAGACGCTGGGGCTGACGGCGTTCGACGGGGTGACGGCGAGCGCCCTGTTCGACCTCGTCTCACAGGACTGGCTGGACCGCTTCGTCGCCGCACTGGCGCAGGCGGGGCTGCCGCCGCTGCTGGCCGCGCTGACGGTGGACGGCCGCGTCTCCCTGACGCCCGGCGACCCGGACGACGCCGCCGTGCTGGACCGGTTCCACGCACACATGCGGCGGGACAAGGGCTTCGGCCCGGCGCTGGGGCCGGCCGCACCCGTGGCCCTGCACCGGACGCTCCAGGCCGCCGGCTACCGCGTCTGGTCCGCCCGGTCGGACTGGCTTGCCGGGCCGGAGCACGCCGACGCCCAGCGCCACCTGCTGGAGGGATGGGCCGGGGCGGCGGCCACGGCCGATCCCGCCATCGCGGAGCGCGCCCGGGGCTGGCTGGACCGCCGCCGCGCCCAGGTGGCCGACGGCGGCCTGACGCTGCGGGTCGGCCACGCCGACATCCTGGCTCTGCGCTGAACCGGCTCCCCCGAAACACCACGTGGACACCCCGCCGAATGGGCCTGGAGACGGGAAGCGCCGCACGTATAATGCCGTGACAGGAATGGGGCATGGGGGCGCCGGGCCGGCGGATGGAATGAAGACGAACGGCAAGAAAATCCTGCTGGTGGACGACGACACCGCCCTGCGCCAGTCGCTGGCGGAGCAGATCAACCTGCTGGAGGAGTTCGAGACGCGGGAGGCGGAAACGGCCGCCGCCGGCCTCGCCATCGCCAAGGAGACGAACTTCGACGCCATCCTGCTGGATGTCGGGCTGCCGGACATGGACGGCCGCGACCTGTGCAAGCTGATGCGGCGGGACGGGGTGAAGTGCCCGATCATCATGCTGACGGCGGCGGCCACCGACAGCGACACCATCCTGGGGCTGGACAGCGGGGCCAACGACTACATCGCCAAGCCCTTCCGCATGGGCGTGCTGCTGGCCCGGCTGCGGGCCCAACTGCGCCAGTTCCAGGCGTCGGACGACGCGGTGTTCACGCTTGGCCCCTACACCTTCCAGCCGGCGGCCAAGCTGCTGGTGGACGGCAACCGCAAGGTCCGGCTGACCGAGAAGGAGACCCAGATCCTGAAGTACCTCTACCGCGCCGGTGACCGGGCGATCGACCGCGACACCCTGCTGGGCGAGGTCTGGGGTTACAATGCGGGCGTCACCACCCACACGCTGGAGACCCATGTGTACCGGCTGCGCCAGAAGATCGAGCGCGACCCCGCGAACGCCCGCATCCTCGTGACGGAGCCGGGCGGCTACCGCCTGGTTCCCTGAGGCCGGGCGGGTGGCGGACTACACGATCCGCTTCTGGGGCGTTCGGGGCAGCATCCCGTCGCCCGGCCCGGACACGGTGCGCTATGGCGGCAACACGGCCTGCATCGAGTTCCGGCTGGGCCAACACCTGCTGATCGTCGACGCGGGCAGCGGCATCCGGCCGCTGGGGCGTGCCCTGGCGGGCGGGGAGCCGATCGCGGCCGACATCCTGTTCACCCACACCCACTACGACCATGTCAGCGGCCTGCCCTTCTTCACACCGGCCTACGACGCGGCCAACCGCTTCACCCTGTGGGAAGGGCATCTGGGGCCGGACCGGGGGCTGAAGTCGGTGCTGCAGCAGCTGATGTCGGCACCCCTGTTCCCGGTGCCGGTGAACCTGATCGACCGGTCCTGCGCCTACCGCAAGTTCGCTCCGGGCGACGTGCTGACCCCCCGGCCGGGGATCACCGTGCGCACAGCGCAGCTGAACCATCCGAACGGCTGTGTCGGCTACCGCATCGAACATGGCGGGCGGGCCGGCTGCGTCGTCACCGATGTGGAGCATGTGCCGGGCACGCTGGACCCGGTGGTGCTCGATCTGGTGCGCGGGGCGGATGTGATGATCTACGACGCCAACTACACCGACGCCGAGCTGCCGGCCCATACCGGCTGGGGCCATTCCACCTGGGAGCAGGGCTGCCGGATCGCGCAGGCGGCGGGGGTGGGGCAGCTGCTGCTGTTCCACCACGATCCGGCCCGCGACGACGACGCGCTGGACGCCATCGGCCGGGCCGCCAAGGCCATGTTCGCGGAGACGCGGGTGGCTGCGGACGGGCTGGAAATCACCCTCTGATCGTCCAGAAGTGGTAGGCCGCAGCCCTCGCCCATGCTATATGTCGCCACGATCACCGGGGACGGGGGGCGATCGTGGCGGGACTGGATCGGCGCGTCGTGCTGGCTGGGCTGGGCCTGGGGCTGGCCGGGTGCGCCGCGCGGGCGCCGGACGTGCCGGAACCCCCGCCGCGACTGCCGGCCCTTCCCGACGTGCGCAGGGTGGTGCTGGTGCATCCGCAGTCCAACGAGCGGCTGGACACGATCTATTTCCACAATGGCGGCTACGACCCCCGCGCCATGGAAAAGGTGCGGCTGATGCTGCGCGACCGGAACACGGGCGAGTCCCTGGCGATCGACCCGCTGCTGATGGACTTCGTGTTCGACCTGCTGTTCCGCACCGGCCTGCCGCCGACGACGGAGGTGACCATGCTGTCGGGCTACCGGTCGCCGAAGACGAACGCGCAGCTGATCCGGGACGGACGGCCGGCGGCGCGCGAGAGCTTCCACCTCCAGGGCAAGGCGCTGGATTTCCGGCTGGCCACCCTGCCGGGCCCGGCCATGGCGGAGATCGCCAAGACCATGCAGCGGGGCGGGGCGGCCTTCTATCCCCGCAGCAACCACACCCACATCGACACGGGCCCGGTGCGCACCTGGCGGACGGTGTAGGGTACGGGACGCCGCTCCTTGTCCTGGCATCCCTTCACCAGCACTTCTTCCCTCTCCCAGGGGGAGAGGGAGGGGCCCAAGCCGTCAGGCTTGGGAGGGTGAGGGGGTACGGTGTCTCCCGCCATGGCCGGACGGAGAGACCGT
>JAJUIU010000067.1 GCA_029267445.1 Rhodospirillaceae bacterium | reverse complement strand
GTAGACGGTCGTCTCATCCACCATCAGGCCCGGATTGAAGAAGTCGGCCTGGTCGGGATCGTCGCCATCGCCGTCGCCCGGGTCCGCCCTCCGCTGCGGCGCATCCGGCGGCGGGGGAGGGGCCTCTCCGCTCAGGTAGGCTTCCCGCAGCAGGGTCCGGTAGGCCGCCTGCTTGTCGGCCGCCGTGTAGATCAGCCGGTGATACACGTTCAGGCCACGGCGCGGCGCCCCGTCGAACAGCACCTCGCCCCGGTCCAGCAGCAGCACGCGATCGCAGATCTCCACCACCTGCCCGGCGGAGTGCGACACGAACAGGATGGTGGCGCCGTTGCGCTTCATCTCGTCGATGCGGGCCAGACAGCGGCGCTGGAACAGCTCGTCGCCGACGGCCAGCGCCTCGTCCACGACCAGGATATCGGGTTGCACGGCCACCGCCGCCGCGAAGGCGAGACGCATGACCATGCCGGTGGAATAGGTCTTGGTCGGCGCGTCGATCGCGGCGCCGATGTCGGCGAAGGCCTCGACATCGGCGAAGAAAGCGTCGATCTCGGCCTTGGTCCGCCCCAGGATCGCGCCGTTCAGATAGACGTTCTCGCGACCCGTGAACTCGGGATTGAAACCCGATCCGAGTTCGAGAAGGGCGGAGATGCGGCCGTTCACCGCGATCTGGCCCGTGGAGGGGCGGAGGGTGCCGCAGATGATCTGCAGCAGCGTGGATTTGCCGGAACCGTTGCGCCCGACGATGCCAAGCGTCGTCCCGCGCGGAACGGCGAAGCTCACACCCTTCAAGGCGTGGTGGCCGTCCTCCGGGGCCGCCGACCGGCGCCGCAGCAGGTCGAGCATCAGCCGTGCGGGATGCGACAGCGGGCGATAGACCTTGCCGACACCGTCGACGACGATCCCCATCTCCGCACCCACGCCGGACCCGGCGACGCCGCCGCCCATCTGGGACGCATCGGCTGGGCGCGCAGCTGTTCCGACGTCGTGAGCCATGTCCGCCCGGAGGGAATCCGGCGCGGCCGCCGCGACCGACATGTTCCCATCCCTGGTTTCGCGATCGCTGGCTAGTGCCATGGATGGACGGACCTGTTCAAGCGGCATCTGGTGACCGGGTCCGGGTGGTGGGCCGCGCCCAAGGCCGCCGGCGGAGGGCGCCGATGGTCCGCCCGTGATCATCCGATGGCATCGGCCGTCCCTCCGGTGATCTCCTTTCGAAGAAGCGGCACGCCCTATCCGGCCTGTGGCGCACCCCGGCTCCGCCTGATATTGCTGCCGAGTTGGGGGACCTGAAGCGACCGCCGCAAGGACTGGCGCGCGAGGAGGATGGAACGTGGCGAAATCTGGTGTTCGACGCGCCCTTGTGACGGGGGGTGCTGGGTTCCTCGGATCGCATCTTTGCGACCGGCTGATCGCCGACGGTCAGGAGGTTCTCTGCGTCGACAATTTCTTCACCGGCAGCCGGGCCAACATCGCCCACCTGCTCGGCCATCCCCGCTTCGAACTGATGCGGCACGACATCTCGTTCCCCCTCTATGTCGAAGTGGATGAGATCTGGAACCTCGCGTGCCCGGCGTCCCCAATCCATTACCAGCATGACCCGGTGCAGACGACGAAGGTCAGCGTGCTGGGCGCCATCAACATGCTGGGGCTGGCCAAGCGCCTGCGCGTCCCGATCCTCCAGGCCTCGACCTCGGAAGTCTACGGCGACCCGCTGGTGCACCCCCAGCCGGAGTCCTATTGGGGTCATGTGAATCCGATCGGGCCCCGGGCGTGCTACGACGAGGGCAAACGCTGCGCCGAAACCCTGTTCTTCGACTATCACCGTCAGCACAGCCTCTCCATCAAGGTCATGCGCATCTTCAACACCAACGGGCCGCGCATGCATCCCGACGACGGCCGGGTGGTGTCGAACTTCGTCGTCCAGGCCCTCAACGGCCGGCCGATCACCATCTATGGCGACGGCACCCAGACCCGGTCCTTCTGCTATGTGGACGATCTGATCGAAGGGATGGTCCGGTTGATGCGCACCCCCTCCGAAGTCACGGGCCCGATCAACATCGGCAACCCGGGCGAGTTCACCATGCTTCAGCTCGCGGAGGCGGTGCTGGAGCTGACGGGGTCCCGGTCGGGGATCACGCATCTGCCCCTGCCGAAGGACGATCCGCGCCAGCGCCAGCCGGACATCACGCTGGCCAAGGAGCTGTTGGGCTGGGAGCCGCGCGTTCCCCTCAGGACCGGGCTGGAGAGGACGATCGCCTATTTCCGTGAGACCCTGGCGGGCTGACGGCCGGGGACGGAAAGGGGCGAAGGCCGGGTCGGACGCGCGTCGCCGGTTTTTCGCGCGCCATTGGCTTTTCGCCCGAAGGTGCGATAAAAGCCCCCATTCTTTTCCGTCCTGAATGGTGGAAACTGTGAAGGTCCTTGTCACCGGCGGTGCCGGTTTCATCGGTTCGGCCGTCGTCCGTCTTCTCGTGGCCGAACTCGGCGTTTCCGTCGTCAATGTCGACAAGATGACCTACGCGGCCAGCCCGGCGGCGACGGCCGGTGTCGCGACCGATCCACGTTACGCCTTCTTCAAGGCCGACATCTGCGACGGCGCCGCCATGCGGGCCATCCTGGCGCAGCATCGGCCGGACGCCGTGATGCATCTGGCCGCCGAAAGCCATGTCGACCGCTCGATCGACAGCCCGGCCGATTTCATCAACACGAACATCGTCGGCACCTACACGCTGCTTCAGGCGACCCTTGAATACTGGCGAAGCCTGGATGCCGAGGCGCAGGGCCGGTTCCGCTTCCATCATGTCTCCACCGATGAGGTCTATGGCTCGCTGGGTGCCGACGGCCTGTTCACCGAGGAGACGCCGTACCAGCCGAACTCCCCCTATTCCGCCAGCAAGGCCGGGTCCGACCATCTGGTGCGGGCGTGGCACCACACCTTCGGACTGCCCACGGTCACCAGCAACTGCTCGAACAACTACGGTCCGTTCCAGTTTCCCGAAAAGCTGATCCCGCTGATGATCGTGAACGGCCTGAAGGGACGACCGCTGCCGGTCTATGGCAAGGGCGAGAACGTCCGCGACTGGCTCTATGTCGAGGACCACGCCCGCGCGCTCTGGACCGTGCTGACGACCGGCAAGGTGGGGGAGACCTACAATGTCGGCGGCCATAACGAGATGCGGAACCTGGATGTCGTCCACCTGATCTGCGACCTCCTGGACGAGCTGCGGCCGTCCGGGTCGGGCAGCCGCCGATCCCAGATCACCTTCGTGCAGGACCGTCCGGGCCACGACGCGCGCTATGCCATCGACGCCTCCAAGATCGCCCGCGACCTCGGGTGGCGCCCGAAGGAGACCTTCGCCACCGGCCTGCGCCGCACCGTGGCGTGGTATCTGGAGAACGAGGGCTGGTGGCAGGAGATCCTGGACCAGAAGTACGCTGGCGTTCGCCTCGGGCTGGCCGCCGGCAAGAAGGCCTGACCCGATGCGTGTCGCCATCACGGGCGCGAACGGCCAGGTCGGCCACGAGCTGGTGCGCCGGGCGGGCCCCGACGTCCAGGCGCTCGCTTTCAACCGCCTTGCCCTGGACGTGGGCGACGCGGCGGGGGTGGCCTCCGCACTCGGTCCGGCCAATGTCGACTGCGTCGTGAACGCGGCCGCCTACACCGCCGTCGACAAGGCCGAGAGCGAGCCCGACCTCGCCTTCCGCGTGAATGCGGTCGGGCCCGCGAACCTGGCGGAGTTCTGCGCCGGCCGGGGCATTCCGCTCATCCACATATCGACCGATTACGTGTTCGACGGGTCCGGGGAGGACCCCTGGCGCGAGGACGACCCCGTGGCTCCGCTCGGCGTCTATGGCCGGACCAAGCTGGAAGGGGAGCAGGCCATCGCCAGCGTACTGGCCGACCATGTAATCCTGCGCACCAGCTGGGTGTTCGGCGCCCATGGGAACAACTTCGTGAAGACGATGATGCGCCTGGGGGCCGAGCGACCGCGCCTTCGGGTCGTCGCCGACCAGCGGGGCGGACCCACTCCGGCGGCGGCCATCGCCGACGCCATCTGGTCCGTCGTCGCCGGGATCGCCGGCGGAAACGGCGGCCGGGGCGTCTATCATTTCTGCGGCGCGCCGGCGACCACGTGGCATGGGCTGGCGGAGGCGACCCTCGCCGCCGTCGCGCGGCTTGGCGGGCCGGTCGCCGTCCCGGTCGATCCGATCGCCACGGCGGATTATCCGACCCCGGCCCGCCGACCCGCCAACTCGGTCCTGGACTGCGCGCGCATCCGCGCCGACTTCGGCATCGCGCAACCGGACTGGCGCAACGGGCTCATGGACGTGGTCCGGGAAATCAGGGAGCAGGGGACATGAAGGGGATCATCCTGGCGGGCGGGTCGGGCACCCGCCTTTATCCGGTCACGCACGTCGTCAGCAAGCAACTGCTGCCCGTCTACGACAAGCCGATGATCTACTACCCGCTGGCCACCCTGATGATGGCCGGCATCCGCGAGATCCTGGTCATCACCACGCCCCAGGACGCGCCGCTGTTCAAGGCCCTGCTGCACGACGGCAGCCAATGGGGCATCTCCATCGCCTATGCGCAGCAGCCGAAGCCGGAGGGGCTGGCCCAGGCCTTCCTGATCGGCGCCGACTTCATCGGGACCGACAGCTGCTGCCTCGTGCTCGGCGACAACATCTTCTACGGCCATGGCTTGGAGGCGGCCCTGACCCGTGCCGCCTCGCTGACCTCCGGCGCCGTCGTCTTCGGTTACCGGGTCAGCGATCCGGAGCGCTACGGCGTCGTCGAGTTCGACCGCTCCGGCCGGGCGGTCAGCATCGAGGAGAAGCCGGCCCAGCCGAAGTCCGACTTCGCCGTCACAGGCCTGTATTTCTACGATAACTCCGTGGTCGAGATCGCCCGCGCGGTGCGTCCGTCCGCCCGCGGCGAGCTCGAGATCACGGACGTCAACCGCCGCTATCTGGAGGAGGGGCGCCTCAGGGTGGAGATCCTCGGCAGCGGTTACGCGTGGCTCGACACCGGTACCCATGACAGCCTGATCGACGCCGCCCAGTTCGTGCAGACGGTGGAGCATCGCCAAGGGCTGAAGATCGCCTGTATCGAGGAGATCGCGTTCCGGCAGGGCTTCATCTCGGCGGACCAGCTTCTGGCGCTGGCCCGTCCGCTCCAGAAGAACGAGTACGGCAAATATCTCATCCGGGTCGCCACGACGCCCGTCATCGATCCCAGCCTGATGTGAGGCCGCCGGTGCGGCTGGGAATCGCGTGGCAGATCGGGACGGGGTTCGGCTGGGGCCTGCTCGGCACACAGCTCGCCCTGGCCGCCGCTCGTCGGGGCGTCGCCGCCACATTGTTCGAGGATCCCGCACCCCTCCGCCTCGATCCGCTGGAGGCCCGCCTCCTCGCCCCGGCGCTGGGCAGGCGGGCGCAGGTGCGCCAGCTGCTCGCGAAGAACCCGTCAGGGCCGCTGCGCACGCCGATGGCGGTGGTGCATGCGCGGGGGAATGACGGGGCGCCCGCCTTCGGACGCACCAGCCTGCGTCTGCGCGGCGAGGCGAACCATGCCATCATTTTCTTCGAGGACACCCGCTTCGGCGAACGAGCACGGTCGGAACTCAAATCCTTCGACACCGTGATCGCCGGGTCCTCGTGGAACGCCGGCCTTCTGCGGGACATGGGGGTGGGCAACGTCCGGACCTGCCTGCAGGGCATCGATCCTGCCGTCTTCCACCCCGCCCCCCGTCGCGGGCTGTTCGGCGACCGCTTCGTCGTGTTCTCCGGGGGCAAGCTCGAGTACCGCAAGGCACAGGACGCGGTCGTCGCCGCCTTCAAGGCCTTCCGCGACCGTCATCCGGACGCGCTGCTGGTGGCGGCCTGGTCGAACCCCTTCTCCCGGAGCCAGGGCGTCCGTCAGCTCGCCAGCCATGGCGTGCTCCGGTCACAGCCCGAACTGGACGGGGAGGGCAGGCTGGAGATCGGCAAGTGGCTGGTGGCGTGCGGCCTGCCGCCGGACAGCTTCATCCTCGTTCCCGAAACCCCGAACAAGGACATGGCCACGATCGTGCGGGAGGCGGACGTGGCGCTGTTCCCGAACCGCTGTGAAGGCGGCACGAACCTCGTCGCCATGGAGGCCATCGCCTGCGGCGTGCCGACGATCCTGTCCGCCAACACCGGGCATCTCGACCTTCTCGCCATGGCCGATCTTCCGGCCCTGACCCGGCAGACTCCCGTTATGCGGCCGGACGACGCCGAGACGCTCGGCATGGAGGGGTGGGGGGAGCCGTCGATCGACGAGATGGTCGAAAGCCTGGAGGCCGTCTACCAGGCCCGGGATGCTGCCCGCGCCAGGGCGTCCGTCGCGGCCGAGGCCATGCTTGCACTCGGCTGGGACCGGCAGGCGGCCGCCATGCTGACCGCCATCGGCGTGGTGGCCCCGGAATCGGCACCCACGGCACCCAAGCAGGCCGTTGCCTCCCCCGTTCCCGCCGCGCCCGAGGGTACAGCGACCCCCGAGACGCCGCGCACCGTCGCGCGCATCTATGTCGCGACCCCCTGCTACGGCGGCCTGGTGACACAGGAATGCCTGACCTCGCTGCTTTCGGCGGCCCGCGCCTTGGAGCCCAAGGGCATCCGTCTCGATGTCTTCACGCGCGGCAATGACGCGCTGGTGACACGCGCCCGCAACGCGCTCGTCGCCGACTTCCTGTCCAAGCCCGAGTACACCCACCTTCTCTTCCTGGACGCCGATCTCCAGTTCGACCCGGAAGCGGTCGAACGCCTCGTCGCGTTCGGGGCCGACATCGCGGGCGGCATCTATCCGTTGAAGCGGATCGACTGGGAGGCAGTGAGGCGCAAGGCTCTGGAGGGCGTGGCGGACCTCGAGACGGCGTCGCTCGGCTATGTCGTGGAGCTTGACGCGACCCGGCGCGTCGCTGTGGATCGCGGTTTCTGCAAGGTGAAGTCCATCGGGAACGGCTTCATGCTGATCCGCCGCGGGGTCTTCCAGCGCCTCATCGATGCGTATCCCGCGCTGAAGTGCCGTGTCACCCATGGTGCCGGTGCCGCCGACCGCCTCGACGATCACCATTACGCGTTCTTCGACACCGAGATCGATCCTGAAACGCGAGAATTCATGCCGGAGGACTGGACCTTCTGCCAAAGGTGCCGGCGTATCGGGGTCGAGATCTGGGCGGATCTGGCAAGCCGCCTCGTCCATGTCGGACAGTTCCGCTTCCGCGGCGACTTCACCACACAGTTCTCAGCGGACGGCTGATCCGCCCTTTTCTCCTGAATTCTACGGCGCGTGACATTGTTGCGACGCCCCGTCCTGTAGCCGGGGCAGAGGCTCTGGCAGTGCCGGGGCGAAGGTGATATCTATCCGCGCCCCGAGCGGTACCCCCTCCGTCCAGAGCAGCCGAAATGCAGACCGCCCCTCAGCAGACCGACATGCGCGAGCTGCGTGAACGCTTCGACGACGTCCTGTCCCGTCTCGATGGCGAGGCGTCCGCCGTTCCCGGTCTCGAAAGGGTGACCGCCGCTTTGGGGCAGATCGCCGAGATCATGCGACAGGACCGTGAGGAACTGGCGGCCTATCGCCGCGAGCTCCAGGTCGTCCAAGTGGAGAATCAGGAACTCAAGGGCATGCTCGCCCGGCTCCTGGATAGGATCGACACGCCGCGTCTCGCCGGTGCGCCCCCGCTGTCCATGCTGACCGTCGGCGTTGACGTCGGTCGGCAGGCTGACGCGGGTGTGGAACAGCTGTTGGCCCGTGGGAACGCGGCGCGCGACGCGGGCCGGCTGCGTGAGGCCGCCGAGGCGTTCGGCGAGGCGACGCGTGAAGACCCCGCCGTGGCCCAGGCCTGGGCCGACCTCGCCCTCTGCCAGATTTCCCTGAACCGCCTGAACGAGGCCGCACGGTCCGCCGCGACGGCGCTCGGTCTCGACGCGGGCCTGCCAGCCGCCATCCGGGCCGACCTGCTGGTACGGCTGAGGACGGGGGACCGGGCAGGCGCGGAGCGGTCCCTCGCCACGCTGCGCGCCGCGGACCCCGGTGCGGCGCAGACGATCCTGATGGAGGCGCTGCTGCTGCTCACCGGCGGGGATGCGGCGCGCGCCCTGACCCTGATCGACGGCGCCCTGAGCGGCAATCCCGACCTTGCCGAAGCCCATGCCAACCGCGCGCAGATCCTTCTGCGTCTCGGCCGGGCCGAGGAGGCGCTGGCCGCCGCCCGCCGGGCCGGCGAACTGCGTCCCGGCCTGGCCGCCGTCCACCTGCTGGTCGGCAACATCGAGCGCGCGCTGGGCCGGCTCGAACCGGCCCTGGCCGCGATCCGCGCGGCGATCACGGCCGACCCTCAGGCGACCGACGGTCAGCTGGCGCTGATCGAGACGCTGAGGCTGGCGCGGCGCCTCGACGAGGCGCTGGGGGCGGCCGACGCGGCCCTTGGTGTGCATCCCGGACATGCCGGCCTTCTGTGCGCCCGAGCGACGGTGTTGCACGAGCGCGGCGACGTCGAGGGCGCCATCACCGGCTACCGCGCGGCGTTGCGGGCCGACCCTGGGCTGGCCGAGGCGAACAACAACCTTGCCCAGATCCTGGAGTCGCAGGGCCGGACCGACGAGGCGGTCGCAGCACTGGAGGCCGCCGTCCGCGCCCGTCCGGCGGATGGCGTCTTCCGGCGGAACCTCGCCGCCGCGCTGGCGACGGCCGGTCGGACCGACGAGGCGGAGACGCTGATCCGCCGCAACATCGAGGAGGGCCAGCCGACCGCCGAGGATTTCCATGCCCTCGCCACGGTCCTGATCCGGCGCCAGCGCATCGAGGAGGCCCTGCAGGCCGTCCGGGAAGCCGTCGCCCGCGACGCGAGCCAGTTCGACGCGCAACGCCTCCTGGCGACGCTGTTGCAGCGAACCGGCCTGCACATGGAGGCGCTGACGGTCGTCCGCAGGCTTGTGCGCCGCCATTCCGGCGATGTCCGCGCGTGGCAGACCTTCGCGGGCTGCCTCGAGCATCTGCGGGGTCGCCTCGATCCGGGCCTGCGGGACGAGCTGCTGGCCTATTTGAACATGGGCGGCGTCAATCATCAGCGCCTTGCGCCCCAGGCCGCACAGCTGGTTCGCCAGACGGGCGTGTTCCAGCAGCTCCTCGCGGCGCTCCCGGCCGGGGGGCCGGACGCCGTCGTGAAGGCGGTCGAGGAGGATCGGCTCGCCGCGCTCCTGACCGACCGGGTCTTCCTGGCGGCCCTAGAGCGCAGCATCCTGCCAGAGGCGGACATGGAGTCCGTCCTGACGGCGCTGCGGGCGGCCTTTCTCAAGCTGGCACAGTCGGGAGCGGAAATCCTGGCGCGCCATGCCGATTTCCTCTGCGCGCTCGCCGGGCAGTGCCACAACACCGAATTCGTCTACGCCGCCGGCGACGACGAGAGGGCTTCTGCCCTCGCGCTGAAAGGCCGGGTCGAAGCCGGACTGGCCAGGAACGAGGTGTCGGTCGGGGCGCTGGCTTTGGCGGCCTGCTATCACCCGCTGGAAAGCTTCCGGAATGTGGAGGTGCTCGCCCGCGTGGCCGGGCCGGCCGCATCGGCGCTGAACCGCCTGATCTCGACCCACTATCTCCAGCCGGCGGGCGAGAAACAGCTGCGGACCGCCATCCGCGTCTTCACGCCGGTCCGCTCCCAGACCTCCGCGAAGGTCCGGCAACAGTACGAACTGAACCCCTATCCCCGCTGGCTCAGCGCGGACCGGCTTCAGCCGCGCCCGCTCGCCCAGGTGATGGCGGCGCTCGTTCCGGGGCGCCCGATCGGACCCCTTCCGGCCGCGCCGGAGATTCTGATCGCCGGCTGCGGAACCGGACAGGAGGCGATCGCCGTCGCCCAGCGCTTCGCTAATTCCAAGGTGCTGGCCGTCGATCTCAGCCTCAACAGCCTGTCCCACGCGATCCGTAAGGCGCGCGAACTGGGCATCGGCAACATCGAGTTCGGTCAGGCGGACCTGCTTGAGCTGGGGAGTATCGGGCGCCAGTTCGACATCGTCGAATCCGTCGGTGTGCTCCACCATACGGAGGACACCTTCGCGAGCTGGCGCGGTCTCCTGCCGCTCGTCCGCCCGCGCGGCCTGATGCGGATCGGCCTGTTCAGCGCGATCGCCCGGCGGCCGATCAGCGAGGCTCGGCGGCTGAACGCCCAGCGCTTCCCCGTCGTCAGCGCCGACACCATCCGGCAGTCCCGCCAGCTCATCCGCGCGCTGCCGCCGGAGAACCCGCTGCACCGCATCGCCGAATCCCATGATTTCTATTCCATGTCGGCGTGCCGTGACCTGCTGTTCCATGTGCGGGAGAGCCATCACAGCCTTCCGGAGATCGCCGATTGGCTGCGTCGGCTGGAGCTTGAGTTCCTTGCGTTCGAGTTTGCCGACCCGTCGATCCCGGAGGCGTTCCGGGCCACCGGCGCGCTGCAGGACGACCTCGCCGCATGGCACGCGTTCGAGACCGCCAACCCTGGTACTTTCCTCTCCATGTATCAATTTTGGGTAAGGCGGTCGTAACGTGTATGGTGATTCATTGATGGGCGGCATGGTGCGCGACGCCGCGCTGCGGCGGTCGTCCAGGGAGCGAGCATGAGCAAGGCCAATGCCGCCGGAATGCCCGGCGACGAGCTGAAGAAGATTTTCCGGAGCGAGGTGCAGTCGCTGCTGGGCGCGGTCGCCCTTGTCAGCACGCTGATCAACTTCCTCCATTTCGCCCTGCCGCTCTACATGCTGAGCGTCTTCGACCGCGTGGTGCCGACCAAAGGCGTCGAGACATTCATCGCCCTGACCTTGATGGTCGCGGTGGCCTTCGCCGTGCAGTCCATCCTGATGTGGCTGCGGTCCCGCATCTTCGTTCGGCTGGCGACCCGGTTCGACATCCGGCTGAGCGAGCGGGTTTTCCGGTCCGTCCTGCTGATCTCCTGCCGGGAGCGCGCCGATATCGGCGGCGCCGGCCATCAGCCCGTCGGCAAGCTGCGGGATTTCCTGACGACGGACGCCATCTTCGTGGTGTTCGACATCCCGATGGCCCTGCTCGTCCTTGTGTTCTTCTGGTTCATCCACCCGATCCTGGCGCTGGTCTACATCGCCGGCATGGCGCTGGTGCTGTTCTTCGGCGTGATGAACGAGGTGTCCACCGCCGAGCCGCTCAAGAAGTCGATGCAGCTCGCTTCCCGGGCCGCCTCCCAGGCCAACATGGCGGTGACCAATTCCTCGGTCATCGAGGCGATGGGCATGCGCAACGCGATCGTGCGCCGCTGGGCCAATACCAACAACGAGTCCCTGATCCACTCGGCCCTGGCCAGCGATCGGGGCGGCCTGTGGACCAACCTCTCCCTGATCGTCAAGAACGGCATGGCCGTCGGCATGCTGGCGGCCGGCGTCATCCTCATGCTCTCCAACTCCGTCGCCATGGGGGCCGCCTTCGCCGCCCTGCTGCTGGTCGGCCGCGGGCTTGGCCCGATCGCCCAGGCCATCGGCTCCTGGCGCCAGTACGTCGCGGCTCGGGAGGCCTACAGCCAGATCCAGGAGATCCTGAACGGCGCCCCGGCCGAGGAGGAGCGCGTGGAACTGCCGGCGCCCAGCGGCGCGCTTTCCATGGAGGGCGTCTTCTACGTGCCGCCGGGTACGACCCGCCAGGTCCTGCGGGCGATCAGCTTCCAGCTTCCCGCCGGAACGGGTCTGGGCGTCATCGGTCATTCCGCCGCCGGAAAATCGACGCTGGTGCAGGTGCTCCTGGGCGTGATCCCGCCATCGGCCGGCAAAGTCCGCCTAGACGGCGCCGACCTGACCCAGTGGGACAAGGAGCGCGTCGGCAGGTACATCGGCTATGTCCCCCAGGACGTGCAGCTTTTCGATGGCACCGTGGCCGAGAACATCGCGCGCTTCCAGGATGGCCCGCACGAGATGATCATCGAAGCCGCCAAGCTCGCGGGCGTTCACGACATGATCCTGCGTCTGCCGAACGGTTACGAGACCCCGATCGGCAGTCGGGGCGCACTGTTGTCCGCCGGTCAGCGCCAGCGCATCGCCCTGGCCCGCGCGCTCTACGGCAATCCGCGCCTCGTCGTGCTGGACGAGCCGAACTCCAACCTCGACGCCGAGGGGGAGAAGGCGCTCTTGGAGGCGATCCAGGCCGTGAAGGCCGGCGGCGCCACGGTCATCATGGTGACACACCGTCCGAGCACGCTGGCCTTCGCGGACAAGATACTGGTGATGCGCGACGGCATGATCGAGAAGTTCGCCGACCGCGACGCCATCCTCAAGGATTTCACGGTGGTGCGCGCCCCGCAGGGCAAGCCCCCGGCGGAGGTTGCCCATGGATAATGCGATGGTCGGCGCCAATGGTGGCGCCGTTGTTCCAGCCGGCGGCTTCAACGCGCCCGCCGCCCCCCGCGATCCCATCGAGCTGGCGGTGTTCCAACACCCCGGCCTCGCGCAGTACACCTCGGCCAAGGGTTATGTCGGTCTCGCCCTGGCCGTGGTGGTCGGCTTCGTCGGCATCTTCCTCGGCTGGGGCCTGTTCGCCGAGCTGGAAAGCGGCGCCATCGCCCCCGGCGTGGTGAGCGCCGAAGGCAACCGTCGCGTGATCCAGCACCTCGAGGGCGGTGTGATCAGGGAGATCCGCGTTCGCGAGGGGGCGATGGTGAAGGCGGGGGACGTTCTCGTCGTCCTCGACGACACCATCACCGACGCGAGCCTCGAGTCCCGCCGCGCCCAGTACTGGACCGGCCTTGTCCACGAGGCGCGCCTTCTCGCCCAGCGGGATGGCCTGGCCTCGATCGCCTATCCGCCCGAGATCGAGGCCAATCGCGAGCATCCCGTGGTCGTTCAGGCGATCACCATCCAGGAGAACGCGCTGACGGCGTTGCGGTCCACGACCGAGGAATCCATGCGGACGGTCGACGATCAGATCGCATCCCTGCGCATGGAGATCGAATCCCTTAGCGCGCAGAGGAAGACCAGTCAGCAGCAGGTGGAGTTCACCCGGGAGGAGCTCGAGGCGGCCAAGTCCCTGGCCAGCCAGGGCTTCGGCACCCGTCCGCGCGTGCTGCAGCTCGAGCGGCTGCGTTCCGAGTACGAGAACGAGCTGCATGCGACGGAGGCGGCTCTCGCCAGGGCCTCGCAGCGCATCAGCGAACTGGAGCTGCGCAAACTGGAGATGGATGGGAATCTCCGGAACCGAGCCGGCGAAGAGCTGCGGCAGGTGCAGGAGCGTGTGGCCGTCCTGCAGGAAGAGATGCGGGCCCTCGGAAACGTGCTGGGCCGCCGCACGGTGGTCGCGCCCGAGGACGGCACGATCCTGTCCATGCGCTATCACACGATCGGCGGCGTCGTTCCCCCGAACGGCGAGATCATGACGATGGTGCCGAAGAACGTGGATCTCATCGTCGACACGGAGGTGCGCCCGGAGGACATCGATGTGGTCCATCCCGGCATGCCCGCGCTGGTGACGCTCAACGCCTTCAGCTCCCGCACGACGCCGGACGTCATGGGCGAGGTGATCTTCGTATCGGCGGACCGTATTGAGGATGCCCGGACCGGCCGGACCTACTTCCGCGCCCAGGTCAAGCTGAACGCGGAGGAGCTGGCGGCCATCGACCGGGTCTTCGTGTCGCCGGGCATGCCTGCGACCGTGAAGATGATCATCGGACGGCGCACGCCGCTCGAGTACATCTTCAAGCCCCTGACGGATGCGACCAAACGGGCCTTCACGGAAGAGTGACATGGAAATCGAACGTTTGAGCATCCCGGACGTGATGGTCGTGCGTCCGAAGCGGTTCGGTGACCATCGCGGCTTCTTCTCCGAGACCTACAGTCGGAAGGCGTTCGCGGCGGCCGGCGTCGACGTGGAGTTCATCCAGGACAATCATTCCCTGTCCGCGGAGGCGGGGACGGTCCGGGGTCTGCACTTCCAGATCGGGGCCGACGCGCAGGACAAGCTGATCCGGGTGGTCAGGGGTGCGGTCGTGGATGTCGCGGTGGATATCCGTCGCGGCTCGCCGACCTATGGGCGGCATGTCAGCCGGGTGCTCAGCGCGGAGAACTGGGAGCAGCTGTTCGTCCCGATCGGATTCGCCCACGGCTTCTGCACGCTCGAGCCCGACACCGAGGTCGTCTACAAGGTCTCCGCCTACTATGCGCCGAGCAACGACCGCGGCTTGCTCTGGAACGATCCGGCGCTGGCGATCGACTGGCGGCTGGACGGGCGCGCGCCCAAGCTGTCCGACAAGGACAAGGCCCATCCGACGCTGGCGGACCTGCCGGCGTATTTCAGCGTGTGACGCCGGAGGCCAGGAACGCGGCCGCCTCGGCGACCTGGGCGTCCGGCAGAGGCTCCGCGTTGCGCTTCAGGCCGGTCAGCCGGATGCCGCCGTCCGCCTTGCGGAAGTCGCAGCGCAGGACCTCCTCCTTCACCATGCCGTCTCCGCCGCGATGGTCGAAGCGGATGAAGATCGCCAGCGCGCCACGGAACTCCTGGCTGTTCATCCCTTCGACCTTGAGGCCCCGGCTGTCGGTCAGCAGACCGGCGATCGCGAGGCAATTCTCCTCGGCCAGCCGTGTCGTTCCGTCACCGCAGGCCGAAAGGCTGGCGGCCGCCAGGATCAAGGCGGCAGTTGGCACGATTCGTGTCATCTTGGGCATTCGTGGCTCAGGCGTGCAAGGCGGCGGAGCTTAGCGGGTGGAATCCGGGAATCAAGCCTCGGGAACGGGGCGTGACAACGATGCGCAACGCCTGGAGCGACAGCTCGTCCAGGCCGTCCAGGCGCTCAAGGGTGGGCGGTCCTCCATCGCGGTCAGCCTCGCCGCCGGTGTCGTTTCCGCCCGGCCGGGGCATCCGCAGCCGCTTTATGTCATGGCCCAGGCCTGCGCGCAGGCGCGCGACTGGATGCGCCTGCGCTCCGTAGCCCCCCTGATCGCGCGGGCGGAGGGGGCGGTACCGCCGGCGCTGCGGCCCGTGCTGTCCATGGCGCTGGCGGGAGCGCCTGATCCGACCCTGACCATGGTCGCGGCCGCCCTGCAGGTTGGCGACGCCGCCACGGCCGTCGCGATGATGCGTGGCATCCCAGCCGCCGCTCCGGCGGCGGACACTTCGTTGATCCAGGCCCTGGCCCTGCTGATGGCCGGACGGCCGGAGGCTGCGATGCTCCGGGTGCGCCATGCCCTGGCGCTGTTGCCGGGGGCGGCCTGCGGATGGCAGCTGCTCGGGACGATCGCCCGCGGCCTCCGTCACCCCGATGCGGGGAGGGCCGTGGAGCGTGCCTGTCGGATTGCGCCGGATGATCCGCTCGCATGCGTGGTCCTGGCGGCGGTCCGGCTGGATGCCGGCCGGTTCGGCGCCGCCGTCTCCTGCCTGCGGCGGGCGCTCGTCCTTTCGCCGGCGGACGCCGACTCGTGGCTCAACCTCGCGACCGCCCTGAGGGCTTGCGGCGACCATGCCGGCGCTGCGGGGGCCTACCGTCGCCTGCTCGCCCTCAGGCCGGGTCACGCCCAGGCCGCCGATCTCGCGGCCACCCTGTTCGCCGCCGGACGGCCGGACGCGGCGCTGGAGGCGGCCAAGGCGGCCTGCCGAAGCCCGGCGGCCCTGCCGCGGGCGCTCCCGGTGCTGGCCCTGGCCCTGGCGGAGACCGGACGCCACCGGCCCTCGATGGCCGCCGCCCGGCTGGCCGTCGCGGTAAGCCCCGGGATGCCGCTCTGCTGGCTGGCGCTGTCAAGGGCCTGCCGGGCCACAGGGGATCTGAACGGGGCCGCCGCCGCCGCGCGGCGCGCCCGTCGCCTCGCGCCGTTCGACCGGGACGCCCTGGTTGCATTGGGTGTCGCGCTGGATGGGCTTGGCCGTGCGAAGGCGGCCCGGGACTGTTTCTCCCATGCCCTGGCGCTCACGCCCGCTGAGCCGACGATCCTGTCCAACCTGGGGGCCGCGTTCGCGGCGGACCGCCGAGCGGAGCCTGCGTTGCGCTGGCTGCGGCGGGCCGTTCGGCTTGATCCCGGCAATGTTGAGGCCGCCAACAATCTCGCACTCGCCTGCAAGCTGTCCGCGCGGGTGGCGGCGGCCGGGCGCGCCGTCCGCCATGCCATCGCCCACGCCCCCGCCGACGCGCGGAGCTGGAGCCATCTGGCGGCCGTGCGGCTCGCAGTTGCCGATGTGGCCGGGGCGGTCGCGGCCTACCGGCGCGCGGTCGTGTCCGCGCCGGAGGATCACCGGCTGCATGGAAACCTGCTGCTGTGCCTCAACTACGATCCCGACATCACGGACGATGCCCTGGCGGCCGAGCACCGGCGCACACCAGCGGCGGTCCTGGCCGCGTCCCGGTTCGCACGGACCCGGCAGGCCCCCCTGCGGATCGGCTTCGTCTCGCCCGATCTGCGGCGGCACCCGGTGGGCTACCTGCTCCGGGCCGTGCTGGAGCCGCTGGCCCGTCGCGGCTTCGCGACCATCGGCTATGCGGACTGTCCCCGTCCTGACGACCTGACGGCGGAGCTGGAGGCCCGGTTCACGCATTGGCGCGACTCGACGGGGGAGTCAGACCCGGATCTGGCCGCGCGTATCGCGGCGGACGGGGTCGACATCCTGATCGATCTGGCGGGCCACACGGCCGGAAACCGTCTGGGTCTTTTCGCCCGCCGGGCCGCCCCGGTGCAGGCGAGCTGGATCGGCTACAGCCATACGACGGGCCTGCCGGCGATGGACTTCGTCATCACTGACGCCGACACCAGTCCCCCTGGAACCGAGGGCTGGTACACGGAACGGCTGGTCCGGCTGCCACGCGGCCGTTTCTGCTATGGACCGCCGGATGAGGCGCCCGATCCCGGCCCGCCGCCGATGCTCGCGACGGCGGGGGTGGGGGCGACCTTCGGGTCCTTCAACAATCTCGCGAAGGTGAACGACGAAGTCGTCGCGGTCTGGTCGGCGCTTCTCCAAGCCTGTCCGGGCGCCCGGCTGCTTCTGATCTGGGAGTCGCTGGGCGATCCCGTGGTGGCCGACGGGCTGCGGCGGCGGTTCGCGGCCCATGGCGTGGACCCGTCCCGACTTGATCTCAGGGGATACGCGGGACATGCCGCCCTGCTGCGGGCCTACGGCGAGGTGGATGTCGGGCTTGACCCGTTCCCCTTCTGCGGCGGCCTGTCCACGCTGGAGTCGCTCTGGATGGGGGTCCCGGTGGTCAGCCTCGCCGCCGGTCGCCCGGCCGGTCGGCAGGGGTTGCAGATGCTGCGGGCGATCGGCCGGGCGGAATGGGTGGCGACCGAACCGGCCGGGTACGTCGCCAAGGCCCGGAGCCTGGTCGCCGACCCGGCGCTGCTCGCGGCCGAGCGCGCCGGCCTGCGCGCGCGGATGGCCGCTTCGTCGCTGTGCGACGCTGAAGGCATGGCGGATCAGCTCGCCGAAGCCTTCCACCGGATGTGGCGCGACACGGCCTGAGTCGGAGGGGGGCGGCCCTCAACCAGCCGGCGTCGCTTCAACGCCGACCCGCGCCATCGCCGCCGCGTGCAACTCATCCCGCCGGGCGACCAGGGAGCGGTACCAGTCCAGCCGGGCGCGGACATACCGCGACAGCATCCGCTCCTCCCGGACATAATCGTAGGCGGCGCGGGCCATTTCCCGGCGCCGTCCATGGTCGGTGATGAGCAGCCGCAGCCGCGCGGCGAACTCCTCCGGCGACCGGTAGAGGAACCCGGTCTCGCCGTCCCGCACCGTCTTGCCGTAGACGACCGGGCTGGCGAGCACCACGGTTCCGCGGGCGGCGCATTCGATGAACTTCAGGTCGGTCTTGGCCCGGTCGAACTCGGTGTCGGCGAGCGGCAGCAAGGCGATGTCGACGCCGCCCAGCATGTCCTGGTACCGGTCGTAGTCGAGGATCGGCATGAACTCCTTCTCGATCGGCCCCAACGCCTGGAAGAACTCCTTGTCGCCGACGACCACCGCCCGCGCGTCCACGCCCGACGCCAGGACGTCGCGGAAGCTCTGCACGATCCGTTCCCATCCGGCCTTCCGGTTGATCGCCGCGAACAGGACCTTGACGGGTCCCTCCGGCTTCTCCGGCAGGGGGTCCAGCGACGGCAGCTGGTTGTCGAACGCCATCACCTCCGGATTGAACTGCCGGATGTAGTCCGCGAGCTCGGGTGTGGAGGTCTGCACCGCATGGCCGCTCAGGAAGGTGGCCCGGCCGCCATCGTTGATGAAGGTGAAGAAGTTGGGATGGTCGTCGAACTCGATGACGCAGACAAAGCCCCGCTCATGGAGCTTGCGGAGCGCGTCGACATTCGGCGCGCGGAACAGCACGCGCTGCCAGACGAAGATGCGGTCCGGCTCCCGCACGGTGGGCTCCGGGAGCTGATTGCCGGTATCCGTTCGGACCCGGACGCCCGGAAAGCCCTCCAGCAGGGTTCCCGGATTCATCAGCCGCACGCGGGCGACCGACGCGTTCAGGCCGGCGTTCAGGGGCCCCAGCGCCCGCTGATGCACCAGGAGTGGACGCCCGAGGGCGCCGACCGGCGTGGCGGCCACGAGGAAGTGCGTGATCCCGATGCGCTCCCGCGCCCATTTACGGCCCGGCCCGTCTGGGGCCGACGCCTCCAGTGCCGCCAGGATGGCGGTCGCCCGTGGCGAGTCCTGGGGTGGCTCGTGCTGGACCTTGCGCCAGTCGGCGCTTTCCAGCCCGGCCTCCTTCAGCGCCCGGCGCAGCCGCTCGTCGGACAGGCCGACCGGGTCGGCATCGACGTCCCAGGCGCCGGTCAGCAGGCTGCCCACCCGTGACCAATGATGGACGTTCGCTACCTTCATGGCGATCACGCCCGCGGGCGCCAGCGAGGCCACCAGCGTCTTCAGAAAGCCCTCGGGCGATGGGTTGGACTCCAGCGCGCCGTCCAGCAGGATGGCATCGAACGGGGCGAACCGGTCCAGTCCGGCGGCCTGGTCCCGCATGTCCCCGTCTTCCACGACCGGCCGCAGCCATGCCGGCGCGTCCGGACCGGCCGGTCCCAGGATGACGAAGCTGGCCGTCGGCCGCGCCCGACGCAGTTCCGCCGCGTAGACGGCGGCACCCGCCCCGGCCACGAGGATTCGGCGTGCGTCGGCGGGCACGAGGCGGAGAAGGCGCCCGTCCACCCGGGTTCCGACCGGTGACAAGCCGTGACGAGCGTCTTGCATAAGGGCTACCTGCATGGGATAGCGGTGCGGCGCGTCCTGGCCGCACCCTCGACGGACGGGGCGGGATATTCTTGCGTCGGAGGGTCTGTGGCTAGAGTTATTCTCGGGTGGGAGTTCGGCGCGGGTTATGGGCACGTCGCGATGCTCATGCCGCTGGCCCGCTCCCTCCACGCCATCGGCCACACGCCGATCCTCGCCCTGAAGAACCCCGACGCCCTTCCGCCCGATTTCGAGCGCGACCGGATCCAGGTGGTGAAGACGCCCGACTGGCCGGCACCGGAGGGCGGGACGGTCAACATCGCGGTGGAGTCGCTGGCCGACCCGGTCGTCGGACTGGGGTTCGACCGGCCGGACTACCTCCAGCGACTCGTCGCCACCTGGGATCCGCTGCTGCGGGAGCTGAAGCCGGACCTTGCCGTCGTGGATTTCGCCCCGATCCTGACCATCGCCCTGTTCGGCCGGGTGCCCGTCGTGGGGATCGGAACCGGATACAGCGTTCCCCCCCTCCGTCGCCGTCTGGTTCCGATCAGGCCCTGGGTCGAGACGCTGTCGGACGAGGCGGAGGCCCGGATCGACCGACTGCAGGAGTCGCTCGCCACCGTCGTGGCGCGGCGCGGCGGGGTGGTCCCGCAGGTGTCGGACATCTTCACCGGTGATCGCTCCGCCGTCTGCACCATCTTCGCGCTCGACCCCTACCGACGGCGCCGGGGCGCTCCCCCCATGGGTCCGCTCAGCCCGCCCAGGACGATTGCGCGTCGGCCGTCCGATCCGCCCTATGGATTCGCCTATCTGGCCGGCGACGCGACGAACCTGCCGCACATCCTGGAGGCGCTGGCCAAGGCGCCGATCCCCTTCCAGGTGTTCGTGCGCCACATCCATCCGAAGCTGCGCGCCCGCTACACGGGGTCGGCGCTACATCTTCACGACACGCCGCAGGACCTGATGGCGCACATGGCGGCGGCGGCGGTGATCGTGCATCACGGCGGACTGTCGACCACCCACGAGGCGCTGTGGACTGGAACGCCCCAGATCATCGTGCCCAAGACGCTGGAACAGACGATCACCGCCCGGTCGGTGGCCGGCCTGGGCCTTGGCCGCGCCATCTCCGCGCGGGAGGTGGACGCCCCCGGCCGTTTGCTCGACCTGATCGGCGGCCTGCTTCGCGATGCCGAGCTGCCGGCGCGGGTGGGGAATTTCGGCGCCGAGTTCCGGGCCGGCTGCCCGCACGGCGCCCTGGGGGCGGTGCTCCAGATGGTGGACGCCTTCGCCGACGCCTCGGCGGTGCCGGGCCGTCCGCACGTGTCCCTGGGGGAATCGCGGTGAACCAGGCGGGGGCGTTCGGCGACGATCGTTGGCAACTGGCGCGGCGTGAGGCCGCCGCCGGCCGCATCGACGCGGCGGCCGCGCTGTACGCGGAGATATGGCGGTACCAGCCCGCCGATCCCGCCATCTGGATCGACGCCGCCCGGGTCGCCGCCCGGCAGGGGCGCGACGCGGACATCATCGCCCTGATGGAGCGGGCGCACGCGCTGGCCCCGGCCGACACCACCGTCCGCCTGCAGTTGCTGACGGCCCTGGCGCGCCTGGGCCGAAACGCCCGGGTGCTGGAAGTGGTCGGCGCGCCCGACCTGCGGCCGCCCGCCGGTCCGGAGGAGTTGAGCATCCTCGGCTACGCGCACCGGCGCCTGGGCGACGATGCGGCGGCGGAGCGCTGCTACCGCGCCTCCCTCGCGGGCGACCCGGCGAATCTCACGGCGATGATCAATCTCGCCAACCTGCTGGAGGCGACGGACCGGATGGCGGAGGCGGCCGAGGTGATCCTGCCGGCCGCCGACCACCCCGCCGCCACGGTCGACATGCTGCGCCGGGTCGTGCTCCTGAACATGCGGGCGCAGCGGCCGGACCGGGCCGTGGCAGCCGCGATCCGCTCCGCCAAGGGGCGGGAGGACGGGGTCGGCTATCTGCTCGGCCTGGGCAAGCGCGCCTACGAGGGCTGGCACTATAAGGAAGCGCTGCTGTTCTGGCAGGCGGCCGAATCCCTCGATCCCGGCAATGTCGGCGCGCTGACCAATCTCGCCTCGGCCTACCGCCTGCTCAAGCAGCCGGCGGAATCGGAGCGGGTCCTGCGTCAGGTGCTGGACGTCGAGCCGGACAACCTCGCCGCCCTCAACGCCCTGGGCAACCTGCTCATTGAGCGGGGCGACGCGGCCGGAGCCATCCCGGTGCTCCGCCGCACGCTGGAGATCGATCCCGGCTTCATCTACGGCAAGGCCAACCTGATCCGCGCCCTGCTGGACCAGCAAGGCATCGACGAGGCGGCCGGGCTGGCGCGCGAGCTGCTGGACGCGAGCGGCCTGGACAACGAACAGTTCATCGCCGTGTTCGGCATCCTGCGCCGGGCCTGCGACTTCGAGTATCTCGCCGGGCACGACGTCTGGCCGCATTTCCTCAAGGCGGCCGACCGGGGCCGGTTCGGCGGGATGTTCGACCTGCTGTCGATGGTGCGGACCGATGCGGACGCCGAGTCCCTGCTCGAGATCCATCGCAAATGGGCCGGCACCATGCGGGCCCTCGCCCGGAAGGAGCCGCTGCCGCCCCGGCCGCGGCCGGCGGCGAAGCCGAGGTTCCGGATCGGCGTGCTGTCGTCGGATCTACGCCAGCACGTCGTCTCCATCTTCATGTCCCCGGTCTTCGCCCATTACGACCGGTCCCGGTACGAGATCGTCTGCTATTCGCCCTACAACGGGTCGGCGGACCGGGTGGAGCGCCTGATCGCCTCGCGGGTGGACAGGTTCGTGCGGGTCAAGGGTGACGCGCCCAGCGTGGCGCGCATGATCCGGGAGGATGGGATCGACGCGCTGTACGAGCTGAACGGCTTCACCAAGTTCAGCCAGACCGGCTGTGTCGCCTGGCAGCCGGCGCGGGCGCACATCTCCTATCTCGGGTATCCGTTCTCCACCGGCCTGAGGGAGATGGATTTCACCCTGGTGGACCGCTACATCCGGCCGCCCACGGACCGCTTCACGGACGAGCGCTATCTCGATGTGGGCGGCCCCTACTACTGCTTCGGCAGCCGGGCGCAGCACCTCATCGGGTTCGACGACCACATGATCGACCGGGAGCCGCACGTCACCCGGACGGGGCATATCACCTTCGGCACCTTCAACAATCCATTCAAGTACACGCCGGACATCGTCGCCGCCTGGGCTCGCGTGCTCCACGGCGTCCCCGGTTCCCGCCTGAACGTGGTCCGGCCCGAGGGCAAGTCGGCGGTGCTCCAGGCGAATCTCCGGGCGGCCTTCGCCCGCGAGGGAATCGACCCGGCCCGGATCATCTTCGAGATCAATCCGCCGGGAACGCACACCTTCTGGTACAACCGCGTCGACATCTGCCTGGACACCTTCCCCCAGACGGGGGGAACGACGACGTGCGAGTCCCTCTGGATGGGCGTGCCGACGGTCTCGCTGGTCGGCAACCAGCTTTTCGGCCGGCTCAGCCGTTCGATCCTGTCCTGGGCCGGGCTCCAGGACCTCTGCCATGACGACCTGGACGGCTATGTCCGCTGCGCCGTCGCCCTGGCCGGCGACATCGACCGGCTGCGGGAGCTCCGGCGCACCCTGCGCGACCGCATTCTGGCCTCCCCGATGGGCGACGAGCGGGGCTTCACCCGCCGGCTGCTGGAGGCCGGAGAGCGGGCGGTTGCGGCATTTGGGTGACACAAAGGGGGCACGGTCACCCCTTCGATAGAAATTCGTTGCCTTTCTCCGCGCCATGCATAAGGTGGAGGCGGGTCTGGGTGGGGGTAACTCCGCCGGGGCGACCATGCATCATATTCGGATAAAACTGCCTTAAGGGGTTTAGCGCATGAGCACGTTGGTATTCACGCAACTGGGGTCGAGCGCGACCTTCGACTCTAATGCGACCTACCAGTTCGTCGGCGTGAATCCGGCGGACGTTCGCTTCACGACCACCACGGCTGGCTTCCTGCAGGTCACGGCCGGCACGACCACCGTCACCTTCAACGACAGCACCGACCGCAGCGTGGCGGACTTCATCCGCCAGGCGCAGTTCAGCGGCGTGAACCTCGCGGGCGGCAACGGCCTCCCGACGATCGGTGGTAGCTTCGGCACCGGCAGCGACTTCGCCGTTCTCACGGCGACGGCCGCCACGTACGACCTCGGCACGGGTTCCGACGTCATCGCCTTCAGCGATAGCGCGACCTTTGGCGCGGCCATCAGTGTGAACGCCGGCGAGGGCAACGACCTCGTCGTGCTCGACAATATGGACAACGCCGCGAGCGTCGATGGCGGCATCGGCAACGACTACATCATCACTGGTACCGCCAACGACTACGTCACCGGCGGCGTGGGCAACGATTTCGTCGTTGGCAACGCGGGTGCCGACACCCTCCTCGGCGCGGGCGGCAACGACACCATCTACGGCGGTGCCGGCGCTGACTCGATCCTCGGCGGCGACGACAACGACGTCCTGTACGGCGACGCGGGTGCCGACTCCCTGATGGGTGGTTCGGGCGCCGACCTGCTGTACGGCGGCAACGAGAACGACACGCTGGTGGGTGATGTCGGCGACGACACCATCTACGGTGGCTCGGGTGGCGACCTCGTCTACGGCGACGCCGGTAACGACGTGCTCTTCGGCGATGCCGAGAACGACACCATCTACGGCGGCACCGGCAACGACACCGCCGATGGCGGCGCCGGTACCGACGTCGTCTACGGTGACGACGGCAACGACAGCCTCTCCGGCGGCGCTGGCAATGATACCCTGTTTGGTGGCACCGGCAACGACACCCTGAACGGCGGTTCCAACAACGACATCCTCTACGGTGGCGCTGGCGCCGACGTGGTGTATGGCGGTGACAACGACGACATCGTCTACGGCGGCGACCAGAACGACACGCTGTTCGGCGGGTCGAACGAAGACGTCCTGTACGGCGATAATGGCGCTGACATCCTGTACGGCGATGGCGGCAACGACACGCTGTTCGGCGGCGACCAGAACGACACGCTGTACGGCGGTGCGGGCAACGACATCGTCTACGGTCAGAACGGCCGCGACCTGATCTACGCCGATGCCGGCGACGACACGGTCTACGCCGGTGACAGCGATGAGCCGGATACGGTGTACGGCGGTGACGGCGGCGACTCGATCGTGGCCGGCTCGGGCGCCGACCTGCTCTTCGGTGACGGCGGTGCGGACACCATCTTCGGCGGAGTCGGCAACGACACCATCTACGGTGGCGCTGGTAACGACACCGTCTACGGTGACGCGGGCTCCGACCGGATCGAAGCCGGTGCTGGCAACGACGTGATCTACGGCGGTGCCAACAACGACACGGTCTACGGTGGCGCGGGCAGCGACATCCTGGTGGGTGACGCCGGCAACGACCTGCTGTACGGCAACCGTGACGCTGACACCATCTACGGCGGTGATGGCGCCGACACCATCTACGGCGGCGGCCTGCTGC